>JBHAEN010000090.1:0-7100 GCA_041855645.1 Bacteroides sp.
AACACGCGGTTCGCTTCCTGTATATTATCGATATATGCATGGTTTCCGTTCCCCTTTTCGGCCAATATCTGAATCTTTTTGTCCTTGTAGTTGCCCATTCCGTAGCCGAGCACGGTGAAGAATACACCCGATTTTTCGCGTTCTTCCTGAATCAGAGCCTCCAATCCCTCGGCGGACGATACGCCCACATTGAAATCGCCGTCGGTGCAAAGGATGACCCGGTTATTGCCTTTCTCGATCAAATTCTTCCGGGCAATGCGGTAAGCCAACTTAATGCCCTCTCCGCCGGCTGTGGAGCCTCCTGCCTCAAGCTTATCGAGTGCTTCGCGTATCTTTTCCTTATCGGCTCCCGAAGTCGATTCGAGTACGACACCCGCCGCTCCTGCATAGACCACGATGGCCACTTTGTCCTGAGAACGCAGATTGTTGATCAGCAGTTTGAGCGACGCCTTCACCAAGCCGAGCCTCTGCGGACCTTCCATGGAACCCGACACGTCGATGAGAAACACGAAGTTTGAAGCAGGCAGATTCTCCGCAGGAATTTCCTTCGCCTTCAGACCGATGCGCACCAAACGATTGGTTGTGTTCCACGGGCAGACGCCCACCTCGGTAGTAATGCGAACGGGATCACTGCCTTGCGGTTTGGGAAGATCGTAGTTGAAATAGTTGACCAACTCTTCCGTGCGGACGGCATCGTCAGGCGGCAACTCACCCTGATTGAGAAAACGACGCATGTTGGCATAAGAGGCGGCATCCACGTCGATGGAAAATGTGGAAAACGGATTCGATATGGGCGACAGGAATTTGTTTTCATTGAAAGAAGCGTATTCTTCCTCGTCGGCATACTCAAGTTCATAAGAGGTTACTTTAGTCACCCTGCCGACCGTAGCCGACCTTTTCGCCACGCCATATCCCGTCACCACACACTCTTCCAAACTTCCGGGATCATCTTCCATCACGATGTCCAGCGTGGAAGACTCCACAGTTTTCTTCACTGTCTTGCAACCGATGTAACTGAACACCAACACATCGCCCTTTTGGGCTTTGAGGGTATATTTTCCATCGAGATCGGTAACGGCTCCGTTTCTCGTTTTCTCGATTATCACAGAACACCCCACCAGCGGGCTTCCGTCGGCGGCATACGTTACGGTTCCCGTCACAGTCAGTTGCTGCGCGCAAGCGGGAATCATTGTCAAAAAACCGACCAGACAAACGAGTAGTCCAAAGTTCTTTCCAAACGTTTTCATACTTCTTTATTTTTAGGTGAATAAAATTGGTTTCTGACGTATAGATGCGGAAAACGTCGAGATTCCATAAACCGGAGATTATTTTTCGCAATTTTTTTTCATTTTTTTTGGCGGAAGACTGAAGACACCATTATCTTTGGAAATAAAAACGCTGATTTTCAAAAGAAACATATCGAAACTGACGGACGAAGAGCTACTCGCGACTTATGTCGAGTCGGGCCGCACGGAGTACTTCGGTGAGCTGTACAACCGCTATATTCCTCTGCTTTACGGCCTCTGTCTGAAATATCTGCACGATACCGACCGGGCTCAGGAGGCTGTGATGCAGCTTTTCGAAGACTTATTGCCCAAGGTGTCGAAATACGAAATCGGCTCGTTCAAACTCTGGCTGTACCGAGTGGGTAAAAACCATTGCCTGCAACTCTTGAGAAAAGAAAACAAAGAAGTCCCCTTAGATTATAGCCTGCACGTTATGGAATCCGACGAATTTCTGCATCTATTAAGTGAGGAAGGCTCAAACAGTGAAGAGCAACTCGAAGCTCTACACCACTGCATGGCACTTTTACCCGAGGAGCAACGCGTCAGCATAGGCCTGTTCTTTCTGGACGAACAGTCGTATGCCGACATCTCCGGACAGACGGGATTCTCGCTCAATCAGGTGAAGAGCTACATTCAGAACGGAAAACGAAACTTAAAAAACTGCATTCGCAAGCAACTGGCATGAAACTGATCGCCTACATCAAAGGACTTCGTCACGGCAAAGAAGCGCAACGCCTTGAACGCGAATCGATGCAAGACCCGTTTCTTGCCGATGCAATCGACGGCTACCACGCCGTGGAGGACGACCACGAACGACGCATCGAAGAATTGCGCCGTCGAATCGGCAGGCACAGTTCCCGAACGATTTCGCGGAAAATACCCCTATGGAGTGCTGCCGCCTGCCTGTTGCTGGGCATCGGCGTGGCTCTTTACTTCCTGCCCGAACGGGAAGCGAAGCAGAGCGAAGACAGCTTTCTCACACAAGAATCCGCGTTGAACGAACCTATGGCAACACCGTCTTCTTCTCCCCCTTCTCTTCCTTCGGTCACCGCCCAACCTTCCGAAGACGTGCCGCAGTTGGCATCGGCCAAAACATCTGCAAAGCCCGAAACGGCCAAAGATGCCTCAAAGTCCATGGAAATACAAGCAGAGGAAAGCCTGCCTTCGACTATCGAAATGTCTGAATCCGAAATCACCGCGGAAACGGCGAAAGCCGACGATCGCCTTGCCATTGTAAACGAAGAATCGGCAGGCGATGAAATCAAGGGCAAGGTAGTCGATAGGGAAGGAGAACCGATTGTCGGAGCCTTCGTCTTCTACGAGGGGACGAACATCGGCACCTCCACCGACCTTGAAGGAAACTTCTCTCTGAAGAGAGAGCCGGGTAAAAAGAAGCTGACGGCCAATTTCATCGGTTTTGAGAATCTGACGCTACCGATAAGCAACGACAGCACGATGCTCTTCGCCATGAACGAAGACAACAGCCAACTGGAGGAAGTCGTCGTCGTAGGTTACGGCACACGGAAACGCAGCAGCAATGTGGGCACTTTCTCGAGAGTCAACTCGAAGAAAGCCCATACGCCGCGCCCGGTCATCGGGAACAGAAAATACAATAAATACCTCAAAGAGAATCTGCAACGCCCCACCGACGACGATTGCCGGGAAGCGAGGGGAGAAGTCGTGCTGAAATTCCGTGTGGGAAGCGACGGACGACCCGCCCACATCCGCGTGGCGAAAGAGCTCTGCCCCTCGGCCGATGCAGAAGCTATCCGCTTGCTCGAAAAAGGACCGGACTGGACGACCGGCTTCGGAGAGGCAACCCTGAAAGTTAAATTTTAAGCCCGGATTTATCCGCTCAAATCAGTTCGTAACTTGCACTCTGTATCGGCATGTCGAGATTGTGGAGCACTTTCTCGAGCAGTATGCCTTCGCGATTGTCATACTCATAGCCGAACGTGGCGCGAATGCCTTGCAGAATGAACTGCGTGGCCCGATCGAGTGCGATGGGGAGGCTGTCGCCTTGCAACAAAGCGCCGGTGACGACGCTCGTAAAGGTATCCCCCGTACCCGGATAATGGGCGGGCAGGTACGAACAAGTCACCTTCCAATAGCGATTGCCCTGCCGGTTGTAAGCGTAGACCGATGTTTTACGAGGGTCGTCGTGCACCGGAACGCTGGTCACAATCACCACTTCGGGACCTTGTTCGGAAAGACGAAGAAGATATTCCTTCAAATCCTCGTCCGTGTGGTTTTCGCAATAGGGACGATCGAGCAGAAAAAACAGTTCCGTCAGATTGGGCGTAATGACATCGGCCTTCGTGATGAGCCGCCGCATTTCGCACACCATGGCATTGTCGAAGTTACGATACAACCGTCCGTTATCGCCCAAGACGGGATCGGCCACAATCAGACTGCCCGGCCGGCGGAAGTCGTCGATGAAGCCGGAAACGATGCCGATCTGCCGGGGCGAACCCAGATACCCCGTGTAAATGGCGTCGAAACCGACGTCCAGTTTCTTCCATCCGTCGATGATCCGGGGCATTTCGTCCGTCAGATCGAGAAAGGAGAAATCGGGATACTGCGTGTGACCGGAAAGTACGGCCGTGGGCAACGGGCACACCTGAAACCCCATCGAGGAAAGGATGGGAATGACCACCGTAAGCGACACACGTCCCATACCCGAGAGATCGTGCACGGCAGCTACTTTTTTGACTCTGTTTATATTCATCGAAATCGAGACCGTGATAACGGCACAAAAGTACGAAAAAGGAAGTCGTCTTCGGCAAATGGAGTTATTTTTCTACTTTTGCCGCATGAAAGCGCTTTATCTCCTCATCGGAAGCCTCTCGCTCGCACTCGGCGTTCTCGGCATTTTTTTGCCGCTGCTCCCCACGACGCCTTTCCTGCTGCTCACGGCATTTTTCTATTTCAGGGGTTCTCCGCGGCTATACAACCGGCTGTTGAGCCACAAGCGTCTGGGAGCTTACATCCGCAATTTCCGCGAGCATAGGGCCTTGCCGCTCCGCACCAAAATCCTGTCGCTCACGCTGATGTGGAGTTCCATGCTCTACGGCGTCTTCTTCCTCATCCCGTCGATATGGCTGAAGGGGTTGATGTTGCTCGTGGCGGGAGGCGTGACCTGTCATATTCTTTCTTTCAAAACATTGAAAAAGTGAGACAGCCCCGCCCGCGCGTCGCTCAGCTTGTCTTCCCAATGCTTCACGGAGTTTTGTCCGATGACGTCCGTCACATACTTCACCGAGATGAAGGGCACCCGTTTGGCCCGGCACACGAAAGCCTGCGCATAGGCCTCCATATCGAACACATCGCCCTCGGCTCCGGTGGGCTCCGTCAGAAAACTGTCGCCCGTATTGCATACGCCCGCCTCGTTCCAGTCCGTACAGAAACCTTTTTCGGCAAGCGCGGCCGAAGTGTCGATTTCAAACTCCAAGCCAAGCCCGCTCAGGGCTTGCATGTCGCGGTCCACGAAACGCCGGCACACGAAGATTTCGCCCACTTTCCGGCTCACCGTACCCGCCGTTCCGAAGTTCAACACCAAATCCGGCTGCACCTGATTCAGGGCTTCGGTCAGATAATAGGCCGACTTGACCTTACCGATGCCCGTCCGGCAATAATAAAACTCGGCCTCCTGTCGGCGTATTTCCACAAACTCTTCCTTTACGGCATAAGTCACTAAGATTTTCAGCATAATTCGATGGTAGGGATAATTCGTCGGACAAAGATAAACCGTCTGTCCGGATAATCCGCCAAGCGAATCGTTTTTCGTCAATTCCTCAAAACCGGCGCCCCTTTCATGGGCGATTCGCGACGAACGGCCCGAACGATTCTTTTTCAATCTGACATTCAGCGGTTTTCACCGCACCGATTACTCTTTTCCACCGAAGAAGACATGTCCTTCGCATGCATAAAATTATTCGTTTGCCTGCACCCAAACGAAAAAGAACGTGCAGACCGACGAAAAAGAACGTGCAGACCGACGAAAAGGAAAGCGCAGGCCGACGATCGATTTTATGCGACGAAAGGAAGTAAGCGATGAGAACCGAAAGACAGGCCGTTTCGACGCGGTTGCCTCGGCCCTCGTGCCCTGTTTTTTTACTCCTTTGCGATAAAATCCCACAAAATGTTTTTGTATTCCCATACTAAATCGTAATTTTGTGTACAATTTTGGTGTATTGATGACAGACGAAGAAAAAAAGCTCTTGAGTACTTTCGAAACACAGTTAAGGCATTTAATCTATCTGCACAAGGAACTGAAGGAGGAAAAAGCCTCGTTAGAGAAACAACTTCAGGACGAAAAACTGCGAAACGAAAAGATACAGGCTCAGTACGACGAACTGAACAAGCGATACACCCACATGAAGACAGCCGCCGCCATCAGTCTGCGAGGCAGCGACGTGAGGGAAACCAAGCTGCGGGTGTCGAAATTGGTGCGTGAAGTCGATAAGTGCATTACTTTGTTAATGAGTAAAGACGGAGATGAATGAACGATAAGATAAAAATCAACCTGCAAATTGCAGACCTCAACTATCCGATGACCATCCTCCGGGAGGACGAACAATGGGTGAGAGAAGCCGCCAAACAGGTGAACAAACAGCTCAACATCTACCGCGAACATTATAAAACGCTGAAACCGGAACAGCACATGGCCATGGTGGCTTTCCACTTTTCGAGGGAAGTCCTGAAATGGAAAGAGCGAAACGATACCGAACCCTACAAGGAAAAAGTACGCGAGCTGACCGGGGTGGTGGAAGAATATCTTGAGCAAATCAAATAATGCCGCCGACTTTTCGTTCTGCAAAGACGAAAGAAACAACCGCGCACTGTATCAATGAGTTCGGGCAATCATACGGCTCCGACGGTTGAAACAGCGCGTTTTTTATTTATATATTTAATTCATGTAGAAATGACTGCAACAATAGTAACAGGGCTTGTCTGCTTCGTCGCCGGAGGGGTATTGGCTTACCTGCTGTTCCGCTACGGCCTGAAAGGCAAGTACGACAACATCCTCAAGGAGGCCGAGGCCGAGGCCGAAGTAATCAAGAAAAACAAACTGCTCGAAGTCAAAGAGAAGTTTCTGAACAAAAAAGCCGATTTGGAGAAAGAAGTGTCGCTGCGCAATCAAAAGATTCAGCAG
Source organism: Bacteroides sp. (assembly GCA_041855645.1). Lineage (GTDB taxonomy): Bacteria > Bacteroidota > Bacteroidia > Bacteroidales > Bacteroidaceae > Bacteroides. Next base: position 6,442 of record JBHAEN010000090.1, read on the forward strand.
GTCGAAAATAAACTGAAACAGCGCGAAATGGTGCTCAACCAGCGTCATGACGAACTGCAACGCAAGAAACAGGAGGCCGAAGCCATCAAAGAAAATCTGGAAAATCAGCTCTCCATCATCGACAGAAAGAAAGACGAATTGGACCGATTGCAACAGCAAGAGATAGAAAAACTCGAAACCATATCGGGACTGTCGGCCGAAGATGCCAAAGAACGTCTGGTGGAATCACTGAAAGAAGAAGCCAAAACGCAGGCGCAATCGTACATCAACGACATCATGGACGAAGCCAAGCTGACGGCGGGAAAAGAGGCCAAACGCATCGTCATTCAATCCATTCAGCGGGTGGCCACGGAAACGGCCATCGAAAACTCCGTAACGGTGTTCCACATCGAATCGGACGAAATCAAAGGACGCATCATCGGTCGTGAAGGACGCAACATCCGCGCTCTCGAAGCCGCCACGGGTGTGGAAATCGTCGTGGACGATACGCCCGAAGCCATCGTGCTCTCGGCCTTCGACCCCGTTCGGCGCGAAATAGCCCGTCTGGCACTGCACCAACTCGTCACGGACGGACGCATCCACCCCGCACGCATCGAAGAAGTGGTGGCCAAAGTGCGCAAACAGGTCGAAGAAGAAATCATCGAAACCGGCAAGCGCAC
>JBHAEN010000091.1:0-23301 GCA_041855645.1 Bacteroides sp.
AGCCTGTTCGTTGTGCGAGGTATCGGCTACTCCGAGCCGATGAAGGAACTTTGGCGGCGCTTCCAAGCCGACGAACGTGTGGGCATCACTTTCGATCTCTACGATGTGGGACTGTTGTTTTTTGATCGCAGTAAGATAAAACAGCACTATATCGTCAACTTCTGATGCCCTTCGTGTGTTTATTATCTGTTTTGCATCATCAATTCCTTAAAACCATACGATTATCATGAAAAAAAGTCTTGTGTATACCCGAACCGGCGACAAGGGCACAACAAGCCTTGTCGGCGGAGAGCGCGTGTCGAAAACGCATGTACGGCTCGAAGCCTACGGCACGGTCGATGAGCTGAATGCCCAGATCGGCCTGCTCTGTTCCTCTCTGGAAAGCCCCGAGGATGTCGATTTTCTGTTGCAGATACAGCACAAACTGTTTTCGGTGGGCTCGCATCTGGCCACCGATCAGGAAACGACGAAACTGCACACGGCGAGTATCGTCACGCCCGACGATGTGGCCGTTGTCGAACGGGAGATAGATCGCATAGACGGTCAGCTTCCTCCGCTGAAGGCTTTCGTGCTGCCCGGCGGAAGTCGGAGATCGAGTTTGTGCCATGTCTGCCGCACGGTTTGCCGGCGGGCGGAACGCCGTATGCTTGCCTTGGTTGAGGCCGGCTGTGCGGTAGACGCCGAGGTGCTGACTTACGTCAACCGCCTGTCCGACTATTTTTTTGTTCTTGCCCGCAGGATGAATGTCGATGAACAAAAAAATGAAATATTTTGGGGCAAACCTATGAAGTAATGGATTTTATTATACTTTTGCCGGAAATTTGACATCGGACACTGAATATCTAACTTTAATTCTCGAAGATTTTATGTATTGGACATTAGAACTGGCCTCGAAATTGGAAGATGCTCCATGGCCTGCAACGAAAGAAGAACTGATTGACTATGCCATACGTTCGGGCGCTCCTCTCGAAGTGATTGAGAATCTGCAGGAAATGGAGGACGAAGGCGATATCTACGAAAGTATCGAAGACATTTGGCCGGATTATCCGAGCAAGGAAGATTTCTTCTTTAACGAAGAGGAATATTGATTGAGATAAAGGTTTGTGGCCAAAACGGGAAAGGCTTGCCGTACATCATGATGCGGCAAGCCTTTCTTGTTTTTCGTTCGGTCGCGAGCGGGGGAAGATTACAACGCCTGATAAGCGGGACTGAACGTATCGCCGTCGCTCACGTTGCCCGAAGTCAGTCCTTTTTTGAGCCAGCGAACCCGCTGCTCGGATGTACCGTGGTTGAAGGCGTCGGGCACGGTGTAGCCTTGCGCTTTCTTTTGTAAATAGTCGTCGCCGATGCGTGATGCCACGTTCAGTCCCTCTTCGATGTCACCATCTTCGAGCGAGTCGAACCGCTTGTTGTCGTGATAGGCCCAGATGCCCGCAAAGAAATCTGCCTGCAATTCGAGGCGCACGCTGATGCGGTTGCGCTCTTTCTCGTCGACCCTACTCATCAGCCGATGCGCCTCACTGAGCGTGCCCAACAGGTATTGCACGTGATGCCCCACCTCGTGCGCTATGACGTAAGCATAGGCAAAGTCGCCGTCCGCACCCAGTTGTTTCTTCATCTGCGTGAAGAACGAGAGGTCGATATACACGGTTTGGTCGGCCGAACAGTAAAAAGGTCCCGACGACGACGTGGCGCCGCCGCATCCTGACTGTACGCTTCCGGTGAAAAGCACCAGCTTGGGCGGTACGTACTCTTTGCCCATTTTTCTGAACTCGGCTGTCCAGATGTCTTCCGTTCCGGCCAGAATCTGTTTGGAGAAAGTGGCCAGCTCGTCTTCTTCGGCGGTGGGTTGGTAGTCTGTTTGGCCGGTTGTGACGCCACTCAGGTCGGCATTCTGCAATACTGAAAGCGGATTGCCGCCCATGATCCAAGTCAGTAATCCGGCAATGATCAATCCGCCGATGCCCAGTCCCATTTTTCCTCCGCCGCCCATACGCCGGCGATCGTCTACATTCGTACTTTCTCTTCTTCCGTCTAATTTCATAAACTTGTCAATAAGAATTTTAATGAGTGTTCTGCGCGAATCCGTTATTGGGGAGATTCACGTCGAAAGTCCGTGTTATTTACGCGCTTTCGGACGGTAAAGATAAGAAGAATAAGAGAATGGCAAGTAAATGAGCAGTCAAATTGTAAAAAAACAGAATTTGTATGGGCTATGTTGTGAGAATATCTATCTTTGCCTAAGTAACTAATAAACTGAACGTATGAAAAAGATTAGCGTAATTGGATTGACAATCGGTCTGTTGCTGATTGCAAACACGACATTTGCCCAAGTCAGAATGGGGGTGAAAGGCGGTTTGAGCCTTTCAAAAGTGGATTTCAGTGGAGTCGCGGAGAATTTTGATAAGAAGAATCACGGCGGTTATTTTATCGGTCCGACCCTTGAGTTTGTGGTTCCCGGAGTCGGTTTGGGAGTAGACGGAGCTTTGCTCTTCTCTCAACGTACTTTCGAAGCGAACGAAAGAGAAGTGAAACAAACGGGTATAGAAATTCCCCTTAACCTGAAGTATATCATCGGCTTCGGTAAGCAGGCAAGCGTTTTCGTATCGGCAGGTCCCGACCTTTTCTTCGATTTTGAGAAGAACAGAGCCGTATGGGAGCCCAACTATTCCATGAAGCAAGACAGAACGCGTGCCGAAATCGCCTTGAACTTCGGTGTGGGAGCGCGGTTGTTGAAGCACTTCCAGCTCGGGCTTACCTACAACATTCCGCTGAACTATTCATCCAAGTTGATGAACATCAATATCGAGGAAGGAACGTATAAGGTGAAGACCCTTCAGGTGTCGGCGTCTTATTTCTTCTGATTCGACCGCTTAGTTATTTAACCATCCTTCACCCATCGAAGAAAAAGCATGAAGTCCGGTTGTTGTCAGAGTTGCGGCATGCCGCTCAAGCGCGATCCGCAGCACGGAGGAACGGAAGCCGACGGTTCGCGGAGCGGCAAGTATTGCAGCTATTGTTACCGCGACGGTGCCTTTACGATGCCGTGTTCCGATGTCAGAGAGTTTCAGGAATATTGCCGGAAGCTGATGATTGAAGGCGGGCATTCCCGAATCACGGCGTGGCTGTTCACGCGTGGCATGGGCAGGTTGGAGCGGTGGAGGCACTGAATCGGTGCGGCCGATGAGAAACCTCTGTTCATGGGAGTCGGTTGACTCTCCCGTGAACAGAGGTTTGTTTTTTAAACCCGCGAATGTCGGTAATACTTGCCGCTCCGCGAACCGTCGGCTTTCGTTTCCATCTGTTTCGATTTTCTCTTTTCTTTACACGATTTTCCCGGTTTCCGAATCGTGCGTGATTCACGTCTGAAACACGTGCATTTGATGTCTGAAACACGTGCATTTCAGAGATTGAACACGCGCATTTCAGATGTCAACTGCACGGTGTCCGGAAAAGCCCGTTCTGAGGGCCCTGATGGCCGTTCGGAATCCCGCCCGATCCCGTAACCTACATCGCGAAGAGATTTGAAATAACTTTACAAAAAAAACAATGCGTGAGGGCGTATGCTCGTTGAGGGACGGTTGTGGAGAATGCGGTGAAATCTACGATCGGCAGTTCGCCGAAAAAGCAGCAACCTTTCCCTTTTAGAAATATCGGCCGACAATAATTTTAAATATATCTTATTCCTTTTTTGGGCTTTTTCGGTCTAATCATTATTTTTGTCCGTCGGATTCCGAACGATACTGCTTGACACGGCATATAAACTAAGATCAATGAATCATGAGCAGTGAGCACACAGATAGAAAATGGTTTGAAGAACTGTATCGTACCTTTGCGAAAGAAATCTATTGGGTTTCTTTGGCCTACGCCTGCAATAAAGAGCTGGCGCGCGATGCCGTTCAGGAAACCTTTCTGTATGTTTGGAAAAACAGGGCGACCATTGTTGACCGCACAGATCTTCGCGCTTACCTCATCCTGATAGCCAAGAATTACATCACCGACTGTTTTCGCCATCGGCAAGTGAAGGAAGACTATGTGAACAAAGTCATTTCGGGCTCTTTGGACGAACCGCCGACCGATTCGGACGAAGACAGAGAGGAAATGCTGGCCCGAGCCAAGCGACTCATCGACTCTCTTCCGGCCGAATGCCGGAAAATATTCCTGATGGCAGTCATGGATGGAATGAGCTATCAACAAATAGCCGAAAAGCAAGGCATATCCGTCAATACCGTCAAAACACAGATGAAGATAGCCTACCGGAAAGTAAGCTGTGCACCCTTGCTTTTTGCCGGAATCTATTGGGAAATGTTAAAATAATGTATCTTTTCACCCTTTTGGAAATCCCGTTCGCTTCCTTTAAGCACAAGGGCGAAGCCATCGGATTCGGATGGAATGAAGCCCACTGAAAAGAACACATTGTTTTAATTTATAATAACCTTAAAATTGTATTCGTATGAAGCATTATTTCAAAACGGCAGCAATCTTTTGTTTGGCATCCGTCATCGGACTGGCAAGTTGTAAGGACGACAACGAGAAAGAACCCGACGCGCTCTCCGTATCGCCTAAAGAACAAGTGGCGATGAGCAGTGACGGAGGCACGCAGGAACTGAACATCACGACCAATGCAAAGTGGAGAGTCACCGGAGCCACTGCCTGGTGTAAGGTGACACCGGCCGAAGGAGAAGGCAGTGCCACGCTGACCATCACCGTGTCGGCCAACGAAACGGCCACCGCTCGTAAGGCCACACTCATCGTTCAGGCGGGAGCCCTGAAAGAAACCTTGAAGCTGGAACAAGAAGGCAAGAGTGTGCTGACACCCGATAAAACGGCATTGGCTTTCGACTATACCGAAGGGAAGCAGGCACTCGAACTGGAAGCGTCGGCCGCATGGGAAGCCACTGTGGACCAAACATGGTGTCGGCTGAATAAAAACAGCGGCGAAGGTGCGGAAGTACTTGAAGTCATGGTCGATGAGAATGAAGCGACGGAAGCGCGCGAAGCCGTTATCACGTTCAAAATGGGAACGATGACTACCACAGTCAAAGTCAGTCAGAAAGAGGTGAACCTTGCCAACATCTTGGCGACGGAACGCGCCGCGTTGATGGAGTTTTACCGTGCGGCCAACGGAAACGACTGGGAAAATAAAGACGGATGGGGCAAAGAGAACGTACCCGTGGAAGAATGGGAAGGTATATCGACCTACGACGACGGACGGGTGAAAAGCATCATCTTTAAAGAACCGAACAATATGGGCGGACTGAACGGAGGTTCGTTGAGTCCTGAAATCGGGAAACTGAAAAAACTTCAAAAACTCGTCATCAAGACCGGTAATTTCCAAAAGACCAAACTCCCCGAAACCATCGGCGAACTGAAAGAGCTGAAAGAACTTACGCTGACGGCTCTGATGATGAACGGCGAACTGCCCGCTTCGCTCTTCAACCTGAAAAATCTGACCGTGTTGGAATTGCAGAACAACAGCTTCAGCGGCAATTTGCCCGAAAGACTCAGCGAACTGACCGAACTGACCGTGCTGAACTTCGACCGCAACAGTTTTGAAGGAACCATTCCCGAATCGTGGAAAAGTCTGACAAAGCTCACCCGCATCACGCTCTCTTACGACAAAGGCCTGACCGGCCCGATTGATGTCATTTACAGTCTGAAGGCCTTGGAATATGTGTACATGAACGATTGCACTTTCTCCGGAGAGCTCAAGAAAGAGATAACGGGGCTGACTAATCTGGTCAGACTGAATCTGAGCAATAATAATCTGACAGGTAATTTGCCGGCTGAGCTGCCCGCGATGCCCAAACTGGAGAAAGTCTACGTGGAAGGCAACCGCATGTCGGGCGAAGTGCCTCAATCCATCCTTGATTGGAACGTCTACGATTGGACGAGCAAGTACGATTGGAGAAACATCTTCAGTCAGCAGCCCGGTTATGGATTCTCCAATGCTCCCGCAAACCCGGAGAATGATTGACGAGGCATCCCATCGACATTTCGGAACCGATGACCATAATAATATATACCGTTTTTCATCTTTCAGGATGTAAAGGAACAAATCGAAGTCTATGAATAAGCATACGAACACAGATCCCGTAACTCAGGAAAAGAAGGCGCAGCGCATCTTACGCGAACTGGAGCAACACAAGGCAGGCGAACCGCTGGATGCCGAGACTCGGAAAGTGTTGCGAAGGGTGGCCGATTTGGCTGCGACGAGCAGTTTCGACGAGCAGGCTGTGTGGGAAGCGATTGATAAACGCATCCTTGAGGAAGATGGAAAACGGTATATGTTCGGCCATAAATTCCGCATGGCCGTGGCCGCTGCCGCCGTGTTGCTGGTGGGTGTGGCTGCGTGGTGGGTGTGGCAATACGTTTCATCCGGTTTGTTGAAATCGCATCCGGAAACTGAGGTATTGGCATTGACAACCGATACCGCCGACGTGAAACTCACACTCAAAGGCGGTGAGGTGATTGTATTGTCCGATCGAAGTAAACAGGAAATCACTGTCGACGAACTCCACGGACAAAACACGGATGAGGAAACTGCCGCAACAGGCGGTAAACTTTCCGGAACGACGAAGTTCAACTGTATTGAAGTCCCCAAGAAAAGAGACTTCGCCCTGACACTGGCCGACGGCACGGTGGTGAAAATCAATGCCGGATCCAAACTGCATTTCCCCGACCGGTTCGACGGAGCCGAACGACTTGTGGTGCTGGAGGAGGGAGAAGCCTATTTCCAAGTGACGAAAAACACCAGGCAACCCTTTATTGTCGAAGTTAAAGGAAGCCGGGTAGTGGTGATGGGTACTTCATTCAACATATCTGCCTACGAGAACGAAACGTTGGCCACCACGCTGGTCGAAGGCAAAGTACGGATGGATTACAATCGCAGGCAGGTCGTGCTCGAACCCGGTCAGCAGGCAGCTTTGCAGGGAGACGAGTTGAATGTTCGCAAAGTGGATGTTACGCCTTATCTGGCTTGGACCACGGGCAAGTACATCTTCAATAAGCAAGACATGAAAAGCATCATGAGGCAACTGGATCGTTGGTACGACTTCAAAGCAGTCTTTGCCCATCCCGAAATGGAACGTTACACCTTTACCGGAGTCGTCGATAAACAAATGACGAAAGAATTTATTTTCAAATTGATAGAAGAAGCAATCAAAGTAAAGATAGAGGTTAGAAGTGAACATGAGATTTATATAGTTCCCTGCGAATCTTCCTCTGCTAATCCATAAAATAAGAACTTATGCGATATGAAAATACAATTAACATACTTCACAGGTTGGAGTATGTAAGGACTTTATTACTCTTTTGTATGCTGCTGACAGCCCCGCTGAACTCCCATGCCATTTGGCAGGGAGAAACTCCCGGAAGCCTGCAAAAGGTTACGCTGGATTACAGTAATCGCCGCATGGAAGAGGTTTTCAAGGATATTGAAAAACAGACCAACCGCCATTTCTTCTACAGCAACGAGGTAGTGAATGTCGGCAAACGGGTAAGTATTCACGTAAAGGATGTGGCGTTGGATTTTGCTCTGGATAAGCTCCTTTCGGACGAGTATGCATATAGCTTTCGGAGCAATCTGATTGTGGTGTCTGCAAAGAAGACTTCCGTCAATCCGGCTTTCGGTCAGAATCCCATGCAACAAAACACGGTGTTGAAGGGAGTGGTGAAAGACGCTCAGGGAGAACCGTGCGTGGGAGCTGCGGTACATGAGAAGAACACAAAGAACGGATCCGTGTGCAATCTGGACGGTGAATTCGAGCTCAAACCGACCAAAAGTGGGACCATTGTACTGGTGGTCAGCTATATGGGTATGCAGACGCAGGAAATAACGGTGAATCCTGCCAAAAAGAACTTTGTGGAAGTAACGCTCTCGGAAGACAATACGGTGTTGAACGAAGTAGTGGTCAACGGTTATCAGAAGATAGACCGTAAATTGTTTACAGGTTCGGCCTCCATGGTAAAAGCCGACGAAACACTATTGGAGGGTATTCCCGATGTGACCCGTTCGTTGCAGGGGCAAGTGGCGGGAGTATCGGTCAGTAATGTGTCCGGCACGTTCGGCGCGGCTCCGCAAATCACCATTCGGGGAAATTCTTCCATCCACGGAACGAATAAACCCTTATGGGTGGTCGATGGAGTGATTTTGGAAGACCTGATTAATGTTTCTGCCGATGACCTGACTTCGGGAAACCTCTCTACTTTGTTGAGTTCCGGAGTTGCCGGACTGAACCCGGATGATATTGAAACCTTTCAAGTGTTGAAAGACGTATCGGCCACTTCGCTCTATGGGGCGCAAGCCATGAACGGAGTGATTGTCATCACCACCAAATCCGGTAGCGCCGATAAGTTGAGCATCAACTATTCGGGAAGCCTTACTCTACGTCAGAGACCGCGCTATGAGACGTTCGACATCATGAACTCGGTCGATGAAATCTCTATCTACAAAGAATTGGTGCGTAAAGGATGGGTGGATATGACTTCGGTGGCCGCCGCCAAGAATTACGGAGTGTTGGGAAAGATGTATGACCTCATCAGCCGGAAAGAGTTGGCATGGGATAAGAATCAGCTGTACAACGAACAGTTTCTGGAACGATACGCCAATGCGAATACCGACTGGTTCGATGTGCTGTTCAAAAATTCCGTCACGCAACAACATTCGTTGAGCATTCAGTCGGGCGGCAAGAAAAGCCGTTACTACGCTTCGTTGGGCTATTACATGGATAACGGGCAGACCATTGCCGATAAAGTGGATAAGTTCAACGCCTCACTGAAAGGCGACTTTACCCTGACCTCAAATTTCAATATCGGCGTCAAACTCTCTACGAATGTTCGCAAACAGCGAGTGTCGGGAACGAGCGACCGTCAGTTCGACCCCACAACGGGAGCATTCAGCCGCCAGTTCGACATCAACCCTTTCAGCTACGTGCTGAACACGGCACGCAGTATGCGTCCTTACGACGAACAGGGAAATCGCGAGATGTTCAGAAGAGAGTATGCACCGTTCAACATTCTCGACGAAGTGGATTACAACTTTGTTGACATGAACGTACAAGACATTGCCGCGCAATTCGACATGCAATATAAACTACCCGAACAACGCCTGACGTTCAATGCCACGGGATCGATCCGTTGGGCCAATACGTTGAGGGAGCACAAGGTGCATGAGAAGTCGAATCAGGCGGAATCGTATCGTGCAGACTACACGGAGGCGATAGCCAAATCGAACAAACTCCTGTTTCGCGATCCGGATCGTCCCGGTTCAAACCCTTACACGATCTTGCCCGAGGGAGGATTCTACAATACGGAACAGAACTCACTGAAACACTTGTACGCCCGCTTTACAGGGGAGTGGAACCCGATGTTTAAGGAAGTGCACGTATTTAATATATTGGGCGGGGCCGAAGTGAATTATGCCAATCGTGACAGCCGATGGAGCGACGGCTGGGGTTATATATACGACAGGGGAGGAGTGGTGGTCACTCACAATGAACTGACCCGTTACCTCAACCAGCAAGGCAGTAAACTCATGGGCTATACCGAGCTGAGAGATCGTCGGGCATCGGCTTTTCTCAATCTTGCTTATTCGTATGGCGGGAAATACGTCTTCAATGCCGGAACGCGTTATGACGGTTCCAACCAATTGGGTTCTTCCCGACAAGCCCGTTACTTGCCCTCTTGGAATGTCAGTGGGGCGTGGAACATGACGGAAGAACGTTTTTTGCGGGACATCGGCTGGATTTCAGCCTTGAGACCGAAAGTTTCATACGGTTACAACGGAATCATGGGGCCGGTGGCCAGTGCTTCCCTCAAGGTTTATGCCGAACAGACTATGCGCCCCAATCACAATGAAATAGGAAACTACATAGATGCACTGCCCGATAGGAATCTGACTTGGGAGAAGATGTATGAGTTGAATGCCGGAATCGAATTCGGTTTCCTGAACAACCGCATCTCCGGCGAAATTGCCTATTATAACCGTAAATCCATTGATCTGATAGATTTGATTTATACCTCGGGGATAGGGGGAAAGCGCATCAAGGTCGGCAACATCGGCGATTTGAAAGCGCATGGGCTGGAGTTTTCCATCAGTACCACCAATATCTCAACGCCCTCTTTTTCGTGGTCGACGAGCCTGAACCTGAACTTCCATAAGAGTGAAATTTCCAAACTTCAGCAGTCGGCTCGGGTGGCCGATGCCATTTCCAATTTGGGAGCACCCATTCTGGGTTATCCGCAGAAAGGATTATTCTCCATTCGCTTTGCCGGTCTGGACAAGGATGGTATTCCTACTTTCTACGGTCGGAACAATGAGATAGTCTATAATCTCGATTTGCAATCGCGCGACAACATTGCCGAAGTGCTCAAGTACGAAGGGCCTATCGAAGCCAAGAGCTACGGCGGACTGACCAATACATTGCGCTATAAAGATTTCGGCTTGTCGTTTGGCCTTGTTTACCGGTGGGGGAATGTCATCCGGTTGGATGATGCTTTTTCGGCGACTTACGACGATTACCGTTCGTTCACGAAAGAACTGAAAAATCGCTGGACATTGCCCGGAGACGAGTTGAAGACGAACATCCCCGCTTTGCTGGATAAGCGTATGCATGACCAAATGGGCTTCAACAATACGTATGAACTCTATAATAAGAGTACGGAGCGTGTGGCTAAAGGCGACTTTATCCGCTTGAAAGATATCTCGCTCAACTATACATTGCCGCAAAAGTTCGTACAGAAGTTTTCTTGCCACAATGTGCGCCTTTCGCTGCAAGCCACCAATCTGTGGCTGATCTACGCCGACAAGAAACTTCATGGCATGGATCCCGAGTTTTTCGCTTCGGGAGGCGTTTCATTGCCCATCCCGAAGATGTACACTTTCACACTGAATATAGGTTTCTAATAAACGATGAGCAATATGAGAAAACATATCATGTATGCAATAAAGCACACATTGCTGTTGCTGTCTGCTTCTGTATGGTTAAGCGGATGCGATGACTTTCTGAACGAAGAACCGGACAACCGGCTTAAGATAAACACCATGGAGCAGGTGCAGGCCCTGCTGGTGAATGCATATCCTGAGGGCAGCTGGCTGTTTGTGGAGTGGCTGTCCGACAATACGGGATTGACATTGACCAATTATATGCTGCCCCACATGGTACAGATCTATACGTATGACAATGTGGTGGAGAAAGCCCAAGACACGCCGACCTATTATTGGACATCGGCCTACCGTGCCATTGCCCACGCCAATGTGGCGCTCGATGCACTGGAAGACATGCAAGGTGTGGACGAAAACCATAAGAAGGCTTTGCAGGCCGAGGCATATCTTTGTCGTTCGTATGCCCACTTTATGCTGGTCAACTTGTTTGCCAAGCCCTACGATCCCGCGACGGCAGACAGAGAACCGGGCATTCCCTACGTTACTGCCGTGGAAGACCGTTTGATTGTGGACTATACCCGGAACTCCATAGCCGAAGTCTATGAGAAGGCGGAAGCGGATATGCTGCAAGGACTGAAACTGAAAGGAGAGAGTTCCGAGAAATTCTATAAAGCCTTGAAGTATCACTTCAGTCATAACGCGGCTTTGGGTTACGCTTCTCGTTTTTATCTGTTCAAGAAAGACTATGACAAGTGCAAGGAATATGCCGACAAACTGTTGGGCAAAGACTACAACAAATCTTTCATCAAAGATTACGGGAAAGTAAATGTGGGACACCCTACCCGCAACGCTCAACGTTTCTCCACCTACGATGATGCAAGCAACCTGATGCTCTCCCGCGTGGAAGTCTACGCTCATCCTTATTATCAAGTGGGTTATCGCACAAACTTCGAAATTTTCAGTCAAATATTCTTTCAGGGCAATCAGGATCTGCGGGCCATTCAGTCCTTCTTCGGAAACAAAGCGCGTACGTCCATCTATCTGCCGAAACATTACTCGGCGGTGCGCGACGATGCTTTCCCTTATATGATTACCGTACCGCTCCGGGGCGAGGAAGTATTCCTTAACCGATTGGAAGCATTATGGTACAAGGGCGACATGGCCGAGGTGGAGAAACAGCTCGCCCTGTTCGTGGCCGACCGCTATGTGGACGGAGACGAGGTCATGACCTATGAGAAGTATTACAAGGAGTACACCGCCGTGCTTTATCCCGGCCACGGTAAGGAAGAAACGTTGCTCAAGATCATTCTCGACGAACGTCGTCGCGAGTTCTTCGATGAAGGCTTGCGCTGGCTTGATGTGCGCAGGTATCGGATGTTGCCCATTGAGCACGAAGACGTCAACGGAATAGTCTATTCGCTGACCGAGGAGCAACTGACGCTTCAGATTCCTGAAGATGCCATCGTCAACGGATTGGAAGCGAACCCGATGCGTAGGGAAGTTAAAATAAACGATTGATGATTCACGGATAAAATACATATTGATACGATATGAAAACGAACAAATGCAATTGGATAATTATCGCTTGTGCGCTTGTGCTGGGAACAGCACTGTCGGGTGGTTGTACCCAGGAAAAAATGGAAAAATACAAGCCCGATCCTGAAGTGGAGCTGACGGACGAAACAGACATCTGGTTTTACGAGCATTTCCAGAAACCGTTCAACTGCGTGGTGCGCTGGAAGTGGGACGATTCACATGTGGTTTCCGGTTATTACGTGTCTCCTCCCAAGCGCGATGTCATGATTCCCGTTGGCGAAATGATTATCAATTATTGGCTGGAACCTTTTGTCAAAGAGGGTGGAGAGGAATTTATCAAACAGCATTTTCCGCCTGAAATTATCTGTGTGGGGTCTTCGTTGATGAATGCCGACGGAACGACCACGCAGGGTTATGCGGAGGCCGGCGTGCGCATCACGCTGACGGAGCTTAATCAATACGACATCAGAAACAAAGAATGGCTGTTGGCGCAGTTGCAAGTCATTCATCACGAATTCACGCACATCATTCACCAGAAACACGGAGTGCCCGAAGGATTTGAAGAGATAGGCAGCGAAAAATACATCGGCAACTCATGGATAAATCTTTCCGAAGACGAGGCCATTGCCTTGGGAATGACCACTCCTTACGGCACTTCCGATCAGTTTGAAGACTTTTGCGAGCTGGTCAGCAAGTTTCTGATTATGACGAAAGAGAATTTCAGCACACTCTATTTGGAGTCCGATCCCGCTAAACCGCAGTTGGACGAAGGCAAAGAGATGTTGAACCGGAAAGTCGAACTCATGAAAGAGTACTATGCTTCCAACTTCGGCATCGATATGGAAAAACTCAGAGACATGATTCAAGAAAGGCTTTTAACCAACTAAGTAACGGAGAAAACCATGAAAATGCTTAAATACATAACGGCCGGTGTGCTGCTCATGGGAGCGGCAGCCTGCACGCATAGCGAAATAGAAGACGTGTTCGGCGCATCGCCCGAAGAACGCATTGCTCAACTTCAGCAGGATTACAATCAGATACTCGCCTATCCGGAATATGGCTGGAAGGGCTATTACGGCTCTGTCAACAGGCACGGAGGATACTTGGTGCTGCTTCGTTTCGAGGACGGGAAGGTGACCATCAAATCGGAAGCCGTGGGACTCATCAAGTATCCGGAGAGTGAGGAAACCATAACCTATCACGTCGGAGTGAAACAACGCCCCGAACTGGTGTTCGAGTCGTACAGCCTCTTCCAGGCATGGCACGGAGCCATTGTGGGCGGTGAGCTGCTGAAAGACGGCGAATTTGTATTCAACTTCGATAAGATAACTCAAGACGAAGTGATTCTGAAAAGCAAGTCGGACTTGAAAGACATTACCTATCTCCGCCTGACTCCCGCTAAGAAAACGGATTGGTCGATGACCGGGCTGAGCGATATGGAGAGGAAGCTCTATGCGGTAAGTCCCGCGACGGAAATCCTGAATCAGAAATTGGTGGGAGGCTCGTACGCGCGTTTTGTGGAACTGGATGCGGCCAACCGGATGCTTTATCTCGAAGAAGCCCCGGGTAAGGCAAAGGCTCATCGCTACGGTGTGTCGCGCCGGGGAATCGTGCTGCTCGACACGCTGTATGCCGGAGGAGAGGCAATCACCGAGTTTATTTACGACGAATCCCGACGTACGATTGTATCCGACAGCCCGACCGGACTGACCGTAACGACGGACGAGAACTACCCGATCGAATACGTCAAGCCTTCTTTTGCCGATGAACTTCGGCCTGCGGTTCCCGAGGCTTTCCCCACTCCGAAATGGATGTATGTGAAGCATGCGGACTTGAAGAATGTGAAACGGCTGGAGGTTACGTTGAAAAACTATCAGACTTTCTATGGGTTGGAGTTTCTCCCCAATCTGGAAGACTTCCGTCTGGTGGGTGTGTTCTCGGCCAATCCGAGGGTAGACCTGTCGAAGAACTTGAAGCTGAAGAAAGTCTTATTCCTGATGAACACCTTGCTCGATCGTGTCGACCTGTCCAATCTGCCCGAACTGGAGGAGGTTACCTGTACCAGCAATCCGATGCTGAAAGAACTGGATCTGAGAACCTCGGCGGCCAAACTGAAACGGGTGGTGGCGCACATGAACAACGCCGCCGAATTCAGACTCAACGTCAGCGGGGCCGCAAAGTTGCTGAGGTTGGAAGCACAGCAAAACGGTTGGACGGCGGTGGACATCACCGGATGCTCGTCGCTTCGGGAAGTGCTGCTCAATTCCGGAAACAGCACGGAGAACGAATCGGCCGACGTCTCTCATCCCACGATGACGGACATTACGGGGCTGAGTGCCGCGGGAATGCCCCTGCTCGAGAAACTGTTCGTACCGTTGAGCGCGAAGCTGGGCGACAATGTGAAACGATTCTATTTCGACACCAAGGCCGAGGGAAGGAAGGTCTTGATGATGTATGGCCATTCACTGATAAAGCCCGATACGCACCCTCAGTATATCTACACCGACGCAACATTCGACTGAAAACAGCGGCGCGCCCGGTGTGAAAAGCGTTTCATCCGGGAGCGTTTCCGAAGTGTCCGATGTCATCATCCGGCGTGTTGAGGTTGTCTCATCACCAAAAAGAACCCCGAAAGCCTTTTATCGGACTTTCGGGGTTCTTTCATGACGTGTCATGTCATTTATGTATCGGTTATTGACGTCTATATCGTCTCGGTCACATTGAAGTAATCCTCCAGTTCCTGTTCGGCCGAGTTGTTGATGTTGGCAATGTCGCGCAGGATGATGCCATGTTCCAGCAACGCGATGCGCGGGCAGACGTCTACCGTGTGGCTGAGGTTGTGGCTCGATATGATTACTGTGGCTCCGTGTTCCTCGTTATATCGTTTCAGCAACTGTTTGATGACAGATTGCGAGCTGGGGTCGAGAAAGTTGAAAGGTTCATCGAGTATCAGCAGGCTCGGATGATGCAACATGGCCGATATGATACCGATTTTCTGCTTGTTGCCGGCCGAAAAGTTACGGATGTATTTCTTCTGTCCCAGCACCTCACCGCTCATGAATCGTTCGAAGCCGGCGAGGCGGGCGTCGGTTTCCTCTCTTGTGAGTCGATACATGCGGCCGATGAAGTAGAAATACTCTTCGGGGGTGAGGTAGTCAATCAGGAATCCTTCGTCGATGAAAGCTCCGGTCGTCTGTTTCCATTCTTCGCCGGCACTCACGTCGTTTCCTCCTATCGTGACGTTGCCGCCATCGGCCTTCAGCAAGTCGAGCATCAACCGGAAGAGGGTGGTTTTTCCGGCTCCGTTGTTGCCGACCAGTCCCAGCATTTCTCCTTGTTGTATTTCGTAATGTTCGATGTTTACGGCGGTCTTTTCGCCGAATTTTTTGATCAGTTTGTCTATCTTAATCACGTCTGCTTAATGTTTGGGTGGTGAGTGAATCGGGATAATTTTTCATTGACGGCTGTTGCGGAAGCCTTCGAGATTTTCATATCGGCGTGCCATGAATCGGAGGTACACGTTGTTTATCCAGCGCGGCGAGGTCAGCACAAAAGCCAAACCGAGGCCGAGCATGAGATAGTAGGCCGTTTGTTCGTTCCATAAAGCGCTCAATGTGTGGAAAAGCATCAGCGGAAAGCTGAGGGTGATGAGGCTGACCACGATTTGCAGCCCGCTGTTGGTCTGGCGCATGGACAGTTTTTCGTTGAGCGGGACGGTTTGTTTATTATAGGCCGACAGTTGGAACAATCCGAAGTAGGTAAAGCCGATGGTGAAGAAGCTCCACGCGAATGCGCTCAGCAGGCTGACTTTTTCCATCATTATGGCCGGGATCATGAGCGCGAAAGGAATGATTTGAGCGAAGCAATAAGTGTAGTATTTGGCTTTTAGCAAATTGTTGATCGATTCCTTGCGGGTCATCAATCCGTCGATGTAATTGCCCTCGAACGAAAGTAGTTGCAAGAGGATGATTGTCCCGAACATGGAGTAGCTGTACATGGTTACGAAACTGTTCAGGAACATTCCGTCATAAGCGGACGACAGCGTAAGGGTTCCCGAGAACAGCACAATGGCCAGAAGAATGCTTTGCAGCGAACTTTTGCAACGTCGGTTGCGGAGAAGCAGTTTCAGCTCCAGACGCATGTATTCGCCTATTTCTCCGTATCGGTCGAGGAAGCGGTATTCGGAAATGCGACGTATGCGAGTGTCTTTGACTTTGTTCAGTTCGGAATAGATCGAGCGCGATATAACCATGCGGTTGACCCACCAGAGCAGAACCAAAACGGCTATTGTGCCGAGGAAGTAAAGCAGGTTTCCCGTGATGTATCCGTCGCCCAGATTCATGCCTGCCATCATCAGCGGGCTGTTTTCGGGGATAACCAGCAGACAGACCAGTCCCGCGTAGAACGTGACGGGTAGGAGTATCCACGCCCAATGCCTGTCGAACAGTGTCCGGCAGAGGAAAAACCAGAAGTTATTGATGAGGAATAGCAGCCAGATGCCTGACAGGTAAGCGAAAACACCCGACAATCCCCAATACCGGGTGATGGTGAGTGCGGCAAAAGGCAGAAAGAAGAACATCCAGAAAAGGTTGATCAGGCTCATGCCCGAGCGAATCAGCAAGAAGTCGATGATGCGATTCCGCTTCACCGGCAGCAAGAGGTAAGGTTTTACCTCTTGCGTCGGTGTTTTTAGCGGAATGCGTATCAGCATGTCGATCATCAGGATGAACAGAAGAATGCTGCCGTTCATGACGTGGTAAGGTTCGCGGTTGGGAAACATTTCACCGAATCCCTGTGCCAGCGACACGCCGAAGAAAATCAGATAGCCGGCCCAAAAGAGTAGCATGACGTACCCGAATATCTTCGCGGCACGATTCTTATCGTACATGGGATGCCGCCTTGTGGCAAGTTTCCCTTGTGTTCGCAGTTCGTTGAAAATCGACATGGATGTCATTTTTATTTATTTTCGTTCTCTTCGGGAACGGTCATGACCACTTGAATGCGGTTCTTTTGTTTCAACAGGTTATTGAGCAATTCACGCACGTCGTTGGTCGTTATGCCGTTCACGATGCTTTCGTAATCTTTGGTGAAGTCGAGGCCGCTGAAGAAGTATTCATCGAGGTTGCCCAACCAGTAGCTGTTTTCTTTTTGGGCATCCTTATACTGTTTCAGCATGTACTCTTTGATCTTCTGCAAATGTTCGGCAGAGGGACCTTCCGCAGCCATCTTCTCTAATTGCTCGATGACGATTTTGGACAAATGTTCGATCTTGCCCGGATCTGTCTGGAAGAAGATCTGCAACGAGAGTTGATCCTTCGGATAGTGTTGCAGCGAACCTTTACAGTTCACGCCATACGTACCGCCTTCCTTCTCGCGGATTTCTTCGGTGTAAACCATGTCCAAAGCCTGATCCAGAATACTCAACAGGATATTGTTGCGCAGGTCGTATTTACAATCGCCCGTGTAATAGAAGAAGATGGTGGCCATCGGAGTCTCTTGCTTCTTGGCGAATTGTTTTTGGCTCATGCCGGGCTTCACATTCATGCGGATATCTTTGAACGTTTCCTTGCGGTTGATGGCCGGAAGTCCGCCGAGGTATTTGGCGATGAGAGGCTTCACCGCTTCAAGGTCGATATTTCCGACGAAGTAGAATTTGAAATCGCCGGCATCTTTGTAACGGTCTTTGTAGAGTTCGAGGATACGGTCGTAGTCGATTTGGTCCACCATGTCTTCTTTCATTCTTCGAGCACGCGGATGTTCGCCGTAGAGTTCGTGCGACAGCGTGTCGTTGAATGCACTCATCGGATTGGCGTCGGCATTCTGCAATGCGGCCTTCAACTGATTCTTGTAAGCCTGGAAGGCTTCCGTATCTTTGCGAGGAGCCGTGAAAGTGAGGTAGGTGAGCTGCATCATGGTTTCAAAGTCCTTGGGCGAGCAGCTTCCGCTTACGTTTTCGCTGGTGGTGCCGATAGAAGCCGCAACGCTGGCACGTTTGCCTGCCAAGGCTTTCGTCAGGGCTGTTTTGTTGAAGTTGCCCAATCCGCCGAGAAGCGCAACGCCATTGATTTGTTGGAAGTTGAGCACTTCATCGTTCGAGAACAGACTATTTCCGCCGCGGCTCGTTCCTTTCATGATGATTTGGTCGGCCTTGAAGTCGGTGGGCTTCACATAGACCACTACGCCGTTGGACAGGGTCAGCTTGGTTGTGCCGTAGATTTCTCCGGCCTTTTCGGAAACAATCTTACCGCCTTTGGGCTCTTCGGAAAGCAGAGGTTCGTCGGAAACCTTGTCTTCATAGGGCTTCAGGTCGAACGAACTCATCGAGTTCAGTGCTTCGGCAATATGTTCGGTCGTATAGGTAATGCCTTCTTTTTCGGGGCCTGCAATCAGAACGACTCTGTTTTTGTCTTTCACCAACTGCTGCATCGCTTGATTGATGGCTTGCAAAGGAACATTCGGAGCGATTTGGTTCATCATCGTGTATTCGTACTCAATGCCCGGTATGGGGAGTGCTTCGAGGAAGTTGCGGATATACGTTTCCGCGTAATTGATGCTTTTCACCTTTTCGCGTTCGTTGTAGGCCGACTCAAGGCTTTGCAAATAGTTGGCGCGTGCGCGTGCATATTCCGTTTCGGTGAATCCGAAGCGGCGTGCACGTTCCACTTCCTGAAGTGTGGCTTTTGTGGCCAAATCGATACCGTCTATTTTGCTGCTTACGTTCACGGAGAAAGCGTCTTTGGTTTGTGCCACGAAGAAGCTGCCATAGCCTACGGAAGCACTGGTAAACGGAGCGTCGGCCTGTTGGCGGATTTCGTTCAAACGTCCGTTGAGCATGGTTGTGGCCATGCTGATGATATAATTGCTGACGTAGTAGGCCACGGTGTTTTTCAAAGAGTCGGGAGTGGCGTCGTGTTTGATGAAGATGCTGACCGACGGTGAGGTCACTTCTTTGTCCGTGCCCACATAGTAGTAAGTTTCGTCATTGTCGGTTACCGGGTAGTAGATGCGTTCGGCCGGATTGACGGGAGCTTTCACGTCGGCAAATGTCTTTTTCAGCTTGGCTTCCATCTCGTCTACGTTGATGTCGCCGACAATGATGATTCCCTGTTGATCCGGACGGTACCACTTCGCATAATAGTCGCGGATGAGTTGGTAAGGGAAGTTGTTGATCACGTCGATGCTGCCGATGGGCATGCAGTCGGCATATTTCGTTCCGGCATAGAGCGTGGGCAGTGCGTTGGTGATGATACGCATCATGCCGCTGTTGCGGCTGCGCCATTCTTCGCGAATCACGCCGCGTTCTTTGTCGATTTCCTTTTCTGCCAGCAGGATTGCGCCCGACCAGTCGTGAAGGATGAGCAGACAAGAGTCGAGAACGGCCGGGTTGTCGGTCGGCACATTGCTTACTCGGTAAACCGTCTGGTCGACACCCGTGTAGGCGTTCAGGTCGGTTCCGAACTTGATTCCTTTTGTTTCGCACCAGGGGATGATGCCCGGTCCTTTGTCATTGCCGGGGAAGTTTTTCGTTCCGTTGAAAGCCATGTGTTCGAGGAAGTGGGCCAATCCGCGTTGTTCCGGCTCTTCGAGAATGGAACCCACCTTTTGGGCGATGTGAAATTCCACACGGTTTTCGGGGAGCGCATTGTGCCGGATATAATAGGTCAATCCGTTCTCCAGCTTACCGATGCGTACGTTCTTGTCCATGGGGACGGTTTGCATCGGCTGGGCCAACGTCAGTTGGACAGTTCCGCAAAGCAGCAGGGCTGCCATGCTTAATCTACATAAAAAGTGTTTCATGTTGGTTGATTTATTTAAGTTAAGAATAAAAGAAACGTCATATTCGGATGGCTTCGCGGATGCGCACCAATTTGGTCAGCAATTCGTCGAGCAGGTCGAGCCTGAGCATGTTGGCGCCGTCGCTTTTGGCTATTGAAGGGTTCTCATGCGTTTCGATGAAGAGACCGTCGGCTCCTACGGCGATGCCCGCACGGGCCACCGTTTCGATGAGCCGGGGCATTCCGCCCGTTACGCCGCTCGTCTGGTTGGGTTGTTGCAGCGAATGGGTCACGTCCAGGACAACGGGAAAGCCGAGTGATTGCATTTCCGGAATCCCGCGATAGTCCACAACCAGATCCTGATAGCCGAATGTGGTTCCCCGTTCGGTGAGCATCACCTTCGGGTTCCCGGCTTCCACCACTTTGTCGGCGGCGAATTGCATGGCCTGTGGCGACAGGAATTGCCCTTTCTTGATGTTGACCGTCTTTCCCGTGCGGGCAGCTGCCACAAGCAGGTCGGTCTGTCTGCAAAGGAAAGCGGGTATTTGCAGGATGTCCACATATTGGGCGGCCATCTCGGCTTCTTCGGCGGCATGAATGTCGGTCACCGTGGGTATGCCGAAGGTGTCGCGTACTTTTTTCAGCACGTTCAGCGCTTTCTCGTCGCCGATGCCGGTGAAAGAGTCCAGCCGCGAGCGATTGGCTTTTCTGTAAGATCCCTTGAACACATAAGGGATGCGCAGCCGTTCGGTGATGCGTACCACTTTCTCGGCGATGCGTAAAGCCATGTCTTCGCCTTCGATGACGCATGGTCCTGCCAGCAGGAAGAAATTATCTGCGGGATTATTTTTCAGTTCGTTCATTATTGATATGGAGTTAGGCATAATATTTTCTGTAAGGTCGACAATGGATCAGGTCTTTTTTAACCGGGAATGATGAAAGTGGTTCCTTCGGGTATGATGCCGATTTCCAAGGGGAAATGTTTGGGAAGCAATCGCCCGTCCAAATCGACGGAAGCATTCTTTGCGCGCAGAACTTTTACTTTTCGGGTACGGTAGCTTTTCACTTGCTTGTGGTTGAGCAGTCGCCGTTGGATGAGCATCCACAAACCCGAAATGCTCTGCAAAAACTTGGGTTGATAGATGACCGACACGTCGAGCCAGCCGTTGTAAGGCACGGCACTGGGGGTTTGTCCCCATCCCGAGGCACTTCCCACACACACGGTCATGATGCGTCCGCGTATATGTTCGTCGTTGATGCGCAGGTGCATGCGATAGAGTTGCCGTTCGAAGATGAGCGAGAAAAGGGCGGCCACGTAGGAGAGGAATTTCACCCCCCAGAAGCGTTTGGTCTGGTCGGTGATTTTGACGATGCGCGCACCGAGTCCGATGTTGACCGCGTTGAGAAAATACCGGCGTTGGTGTTGCTTGCCGTCGTAGAAATTGCAGAAACCCACATCGACTTTGCGCAGACGATGCTTGATGATGCAGTCTACCGCATACTTGAATTCGGTGGTGAGTCCCCAATAGCGGGCGAAGTCGTTGCCGATGCCGTTGGGGATGATGCCGATGGCAATGTCTCCTTTCCGATCGGCGTTGGAGAGCATGATGCCGTTGATGACGTCGTTCAACGCGCCATCGCCCCCGACGATCACGATTGTCCGGTAGCCGTTGTTGGCGAGAATCCCGGCCAGTCGTTCCACGGAACCGAAACCTTCGGACTGTACGTAGTCGTACTCGACTCCTTTACTGTCCATGTATTCTTTGATTTCCTTCCAACGTTTTTGTACTTTTCGTGTACCGGCCTTTGGGTTGTAAATCACTCCCCATTTCTCCTGTTGTGCACCCATATTGTCTGTACTTTGGGTCAAAGATACAGAGAAATCGCTTTGTTTAGAACTATTCTTTACTAAAAAAATCGAAGTGTTTTTTGATTGACTCGATTTTTTCTTCCGTCGATAATGCGCAGTCTATCCAATGGATGGTGAAGCCTCTCCGTTCCATGCCGCGAAACCACGTCATCTGCCTTTTGGCGAATTGGTGGATGGCGGTTTCGAGGGCGGTGAACATATCGTCGTAAGTCATCTGTCCCGTCACGTAGAGTGTCAGGTATTTATATTCCAAGCCGTAGTATATCAGGTCTTCGGGTGTCAATCCTTCGTCGAGCAATCGTTTCACTTCGTCGGCCATGCCTTCGTCCAGACGTTGTTTCAACCGGCGGCTGATTTTTTCGCGACGCAGTTCACGGTCGATGTTTATGCCGATGATGAGGCTGTGCAATGCCGGAAACTCTCGCTCGGCCACGGGATGATCGGCATAATATTCTTCGATTTCGATGGCGCGGATGGCGCGTTTCACGGTGTCCGTGTCGGTATGATTATGCAGTGTTTTGTAACGGCTCAAGATTTCGGTCAGCTCCGCAAGGCTGTGGCGGGAAAGTCGTTCGCGCAATGCGGGGTTTTCGGGAACGGGCATAAGGCGGTAACCTTTCAGGACGGATTCGATGTACATTCCCGTTCCGCCGCAAAGGATGGGAAGCCGCCCTTTCGAGCGGATGCTTTCGTAGGCCCGCAGAAAGTCGCGCTGATATTCGAAGACGTTGTATTTATATCCCGGTTCCACGATGTCGATGAGGTGATGGGGAATGGTTTCTCCCGCCACGGTATAGTCGGCAAGGTCTTTTCCCGTGCCGATGTCCATGCGGCGATAGATTTGCCGCGAGTCGGCACTGATGATTTCCGTGTGCAGATTGTGTGCCAGTGCCGCCGCAAGCGGAGTTTTTCCCGATGCGGTGGGGCCGAGCAGAGTGATGAGGTCGTATGAGGCAGGCATGATTCGTTTATCGTGTATTGAAGCTCGTTGGTAAAGTTCGGCATTATTCGCGAAATAACGGATCGTTCGCTGTGTAAATTTTCCGCTTTCTGTTTATATTTGTCCGGGTCTTTCTCAACTCCATTGCCCATGCGTAAGTTTTTTATCCGCTTTTGGCGTCTGTTTCAATCCGGGAATTCTTCTTTGCCCTCGCTCGGCGTTCGCCCTGCCACGGTGGACGACTTGCCTGTCGTGATGTCCATCTTCGACCATGCCCGCTCCCTGATGCGTGCGG
>JBHAEN010000092.1:0-4252 GCA_041855645.1 Bacteroides sp.
TGATTCGGCAATCGTCGAATGTCAGTTGCTCGAATGAAGCGTCGCCCGAAGTCGGGCTGTTAAAGATATAATTTCCGGCTCTTGCCTTGATATTTACATTCTTCAGCAGCAGTTTCCCGCTTTTGAGCGAGAGATAGGCCGACTCGCTGAACGTGACGGTGGGACTTTTCTCCGTCACCGACTGGCCCACGATGGCGATTTTCGTATTTATCGTGGCCATGGAGCCGATATTGAATTCTTCCGTTCCCGAGAGGAAAATCACGGTGGGAGTCGTGGCATTGAGCAAGGTAGATAGATTCTTTTCGCTTGTGGCGTTGAGAGTTTCCACGGCGGTGTAGGTTGCTTTGTCGAGGGTTTCCGCACCGATTTTCAGCTCTCCCGCTTCAAACAAAGCCTTGTTGTCGCGCACCTGCACGGTTTCAATCAGCTTCACGCGGATTTTGGCAATAATGGCAAATCTTCCGCTCGTGGCAAGGAGGGCTATTTCGTTGGTGTTGTCGGCGGTGACTCGCGTCGATGCCCTCGATGCGGCAGGGGCGGTCACGCTGAGCGTGGCGTTGCCGACGGAGGCTTTCCAGCCGTCGGGTGCGCTAATCATGAGGTCGGTCACGCCGCGCATGGTCAGCGCGTAGGTTTTCGTTTCTCCGGCCGAAAATTCTTGCATCGTGTTGCGCACCGTTTCGTCGAAGCTCAGTTCAAAATCGCTGACGATGGGGATGCGTATCGGCGTGCCGTCGCCTCCTTTCAGCACCAATCGGAGTTCGTTGGCCGTGATTTCCACCGTTTGGAAAAAGCCGTCGTTCGTTGCCGACGAGCCCGAGGCCGTTCCCGTTGCGCTTACTTTCTCCTGCGTTCCCTCGCGATAGACGGGCGTGAAAGATTCTTGGGCCGAATAGCGGATTTGCCAGTAACCCTCGTCGTCCACGGAAAATTCGGGCGTCTTTCCGTCTTCGCCCTTCGCCTTTACGGGATTTCCGTCGACCGTCAGCCTTTGAAAGCCCGTCGCTTTGTCGTAACACACCGTCCAGTAGCCTTCGTTGTCGATGCCGATGAGCGGACACAGCAAGCTGTTGTCGGTTTTCATGTAGAGGTTCACGGTTTTTCCGTTGCTCAGGGTCAGCGTGCACACGTTGTTCTGCTCTTCGGCCCTGACGATGAAAATGCCCGTCTTGATTAACTCGCTCACGCTTTCGATGTTCTTGTTCATGTCTCTCGTTTGAGTCTCGAGCGAAACGATTCTTCTTTTCAGCGCGTCGATGTCTTCTCTCAACTCTTCGTTTCGGGCACAGCCCGCAAGAAACAGGATGCACAGCATCCCGATGATTCCCGATTTCTTCATGGTTTTTCGATGTTATGTGATTATGGATGATTATTTCAAGGCGTTGAGCCAGCCCGGCACGTAGCCCAGACGCAGGCGCAGTTGCGCTTCGTAGAGCGAAAGAGGCTCCACGCGCCGTCCGGGCGATTCGTGGCGTTTCATCTGCGACTCTTCGAAGGCTACGGACTGTCCGTGGAAGCCCACGACGACGGGCGGCATGAATTTCCACCAGTATCCGTCGGCGTCCCACCAGACGAATTTCCCGTTTTTGTCGATGCTCGGGTCCGTCTGCACGTTCGTGGCGTAAAAATTCCAGATGGTGAGGTTTTCCATGTGGTTGGGCATCTGCGCCGAGTCTCCTCCCTGCCTCCAGTGCATGAATCCGCCCGAACAGCGGTCGATGAGCGTGGCGCGGGGCTGGGTGGCGTGCGCTTCGAAGCAAGAGTCGTCGCCCCAACGAACGTTCCAGATTACGGTTCCCATGCTTTGCTTGGAAACTCCGCAGGCGTGATACTGACCGACGTTTTGGCGGAAGTCGAGCAACGAACCGCTGCCCGAACCTTTGCCGATGGCATGCCCGTGGCTTTGCTCCAGCACCTTTCCGATGAAGATGCGCGAGGAAGCCTGCGAACGGATGGACGAATGTCCCCGGTTGCCGCCGATTCGTATGTCGTAGGCCGAGCAGTTGGCCGAATGCGTGATGGACATGGCCTCGCTGACGCTTTCAAAGTTCACGCGGCGTATCCAGGAATGCGCGAGGCGGACGAAATCGATGAGTTTGAATCCGCCGTCGTCCTCGTCGGAACCGTGATGAATGAATTTTTCCTTTGCATTTCCCCGGAAGGTGAGATCTTCCACGCCGACATTGGCGTAATGGGCAAACTTGTGGAGTTTCCAGCCCTGATGTTTGTCCACGGCGTGCATAATCGGTTCCTTGAAGTAGACCGTGTTTCCGTCCACTTTCTCCACCTGATGGTATTCGTACACCTGAATCCCTTTCGTCTGAATGTTCAGTGCCCCGCTTCCGGGAAGAACCTTGATGTCTTGAAAGCGGTAGGGAGCGAGTTCGGCGTTGATCACGGCTTCGTCGGTGTTTTCAAGCACGAGGCATATCCAGTCGCCGGCACTCAGGTTGGTCAAAGCCGTTACGGCTTTACTTCCCACGGGCGCATTTTCGGTGATGGAAGCGATGGGATTTCCCAAACCGGTATTATGCTTGAATTCCATCATAACGGGAGCGTTCCACATCTGCGTGAGCGGTTGTGGCGAGTTGTTCGGCACGGTCATCTCGATGATGGTCTTGTCTCGTCCCGCTCCGCGAAGAATGAAGTCGCCCATGGAGATGCGTATGCGTCGGTTTTTGGAATCGGCGTCCTGCAAGATGTACCTTCCTTCTGGAAAATAAACGATGGCCTTGGCCGAGGTCTTGATGTAACGGTCGGTCATGCCGCTGTCTTCGGTTTTGATGTTGTTTGAATTGCCCGCTATTTCGGCAAGCACTTGCAAAAAAGCCTCGCGGTCGGATTTCCCGTCGTCGGGCACTGCACCGTATCGGGTCACGTCGTAAACCCTGTATCCTTTTCCCGTCCATTCGGCCGCTTCGGGCGGAGCCGATTCCCCGTGCATGTATCCGGCATAGGAAAAGTCGAGCAGCACGTTGTTGACGCTCTTTTGTTCAAACTCCGTCCAGGCTTGCGTGTTTGCGGCGGGCGAAAGCGACTTGACGCGGATGTTCACCGTGCGTATGTAGTTCTTCGTCGAGGTGAGCACAATCTTGATTGTTTCCTCTTTGTCCTTGCTCACGTCGGTTTGCGGAGCGATGATGAGTTTGTTTTCGGTCAGTTCGACCCTCCATCCGGCGAGCGAACCGATCATGGCCTCTTTGACATCCTTTTGCACCACGGCATATTCTCTGTGCGTTTCGCCGTGAGAAAATTCCAGCAGTTCGCCCGTTCTCCATCCCGCAACGGAAAGGCCGAAACCGTCGTCCACGGCAAAAGTGCGGGTTTGATCTCCGTCATTGCCGGGAATGGTGAAAGAAAAGGTTTTTTGCACCTCGTCGTAGGTCACTTCCCGGAAAATGCTGCTTCCGCCCGTAAGCTCGCCTTCGGCTTTGATGGCTTGTCCCGAAGCATCTTTCAGAAGAGCGAAGGTTTTTCCCTTGTCGAAGCTGACTTGCCAATACCCGTCGGCCCCGACGTTCAGTTGCGGCGTGCTTATGGGCATTCCGCTTTCGTTGCGGGGAATGGCGCTCGCTTTTTCCGCTCCGTCGGGCCCGGGAAGGTGCCGGAAATTGGCGTCGGATGCAACACGATATATCCAATAGCCTTCCGCGTCGACCGAAAATTCGGGGATTCCGTTTGCCACCTGTTCGGCGTTCATCACCTTGACGGTGCTTCCGTCGCTCAGCTCCACCGCGTAGCCTTTTCCGTCTTCGGTGAGGGTTACTCCGATGATGACCTGATGCATTTTCATCAACGTCTGAAAGTCCGACAGCGAATTGTTCAGGTTTTCCGCGGCCTTTTCCAAAGCGGCCATGCGTTCTTTGAGAGAATGAATGTCCGTTTCAAGCTCGGTCGTTTGCTCGCATGACGATCCGCCGACGAACAGAGCATAAAGGCACAGAAACTTTAAAAGAATGGTTTTGTTTTTCATGAGTGTATGAAGTCTTTCAATGGATTTTATGGTTTTCAGCCGTCAAAAGTAGACGTTCTTCCACGAATCTCGTGGGCAAAAAAGTTCAATAAAAGAGCGAAATCATCCATTTCGGCCGATCTTCGGAATCGGCGGTTTCCCGGCCTGCGCCAACGGTCGGCCTGCGCTGTGTTTCTTTCGTGTTTTTCGGTTTTCGTTTCGCAACGAGACCGTTTTTTTGTACGATTTCTGCCACTCTCATCCCGAAGAAACATTTTACTTTGTGTTTTGTAAACTTAA
>JBHAEN010000093.1:0-9389 GCA_041855645.1 Bacteroides sp.
CTCTTTTTTTTACACGATTCGACCCGGTTTCCAGAATGCGCGCAATTCACGCGACAACTGCGCGCATTTCAGACGTCAAGTGCACGCATTTCGGAAAAGCCCTTCCCAAGCGGCTTTGGAGAGGGGCGGAATCCCGGCCGGTTCCGAAACCGACTTTGCGAGAAAGTTTGAAAGAATTTTACAAAAAGCGAATACGTGAGGGCGTATGCGCATGGGATGGTTTTCGGTTGTTGAGAGCGCGATAAAATGCATCATCGGCAGTTCTCCGGAAAAGGAGGGCTCTCCTTTCTCAGAAAATTTGCCGGTCAACAATCATTCAAAAGACACAGGGCTGTCCCACTTTGGGGACAGCCCTGTCGAAAGGAAAGAATACAAGTTTGTTCCTGCTCCCGATTACAAATGAACTTTCGGGTAGAGAGCATCCCACCATTCGGGGCTGTTCTGCAACCAGCGGGCAAACCAGGCCATCATGGCGTTATGCCACTGCGTCCGCTTATCGTAATCTTGAATATGATGATCTTCTCCGTCTACCGTAATCAGCTCCACCGGTTTACCGAGAATCTTCAGCGCGTTGAAAAGCTGGATGCTTTCGCCTACGGGCACATTCGTATCGGCCGTACCGTGTAAGAGAAGAAGAGGAGTATTGATTTTGTCGGCATTGAAAAGCGGCCCCGTCTTCGTAAACAGTTCCGTGTTGCTCCACGGATAGCTTTCGGCAGCGGCAACGCCATTGTACGAATAGCCCCAGTAGCCTTCGCCCCAATAGCTGGCCACGTTACTGATGCCGGCATGGGAAACGGCTGCCGCAAACAAGTCGGTTTGTGTCTGCAAATATTGGGTCATAAAGCCTCCGTACGATGCACCGACACAGCCTATCCGCTTCGTGTCGACGAAAGGATGTTCTTTGCAAAACTCCTTAGTGCCTTCGATAATGTCTTCCGCCGTACGTTTTCCCCAAGCGTTGACATGGCGTGCCGAGAACTCTTGCCCGAACCCGACGGCTCCGCTGGGCTGAATGATGTAGACCACGTAACCGCGCGAAGCAAAAAGCTGAGCACAATAAGGACTGCTCATGCCCTGTTCCGTCGGGGAGGTTCCGCCATAATAATAAACAATGAGAGGGTATTTCTTGTCGGCATCGAATCCCGGAGGCAGACACATACGCCCGGTGATGGTCGTACCGTCCGAAGCGGTGAAATTCCACGAACGAGTCTTACCGAGCTCTATATCGTCGAGAACGGGCTTCATGGGATCGGCCAACAGGCGCGAAGTTTTCTTTTTCATATCGTAAAGATAAGCCACGCCCGACGTTTCATCCGACTGCCCGATGTAGGCCGCCATCCACGGATTGCTTGAGGAGAGGCTGAAGGACGTGGTCACGGGTGTTTCGAGCGACAACTTCTCAAAGCGGCGGGCAGAAGGCGAGTAGCTGTATATGTTGCGGCAGTCGCCGTCGCTCGTACTGAAATAGATGCGACCGTCGCCACGGTTCCACTGTAAGAAGTCGACACTGGGAGCAAAATCTTTGGTAATGGGATCGATGTCGCGCGTACGCAAATCGAGGATGTAGGCCTGCTTGTCGTAGTCGTTGGCAATGGGATGCTCGCCACAGTTTTTACCGATTCCGCCAAAGGCTTCAGGTCCTGAGGTGAGAATCAGTTTCGTGCCGTCGGGTGAGTAACACGCACTGCCCAGATAGGGCGTTTCGGAAAAAATCGTATCTACACGCAAAGTGGCCAACTCCACCTCATAAAGCGACGAGAGAGAGAACGGACGGGTGCCGATGTGTTCTCTGGAAGTGCTGTACAACAATCGTTTGCCATCGGGCGAAATGTCTTGCAGGTAGGTGCTGTGATTTCCGAAAGTCAGCCGCTCGGACACGCCGCGTTTAAGGTCGTACCTACTCAAAAACGTGCGCGAACGCGTATTCGGGATACGGTCCACGGGGCTGACGATGCGGCGCAACGGACCTTTTTCCTTGATGCCTTCATCTTTCGGATAGAAAATAAGATAGTCTTCGGTGGGCGACCACGTGAAAGTCTCTTCAGGGACACCTTGCGCCAGCACGTCTTCTTTCAGCGTGACAGGATCGAGCGTCATGATGTCTCTGCCTTGCAAGGCGGTCACAGTGTAGTAGAGACGGTCGCTTTTCGGCATCCAACGCATACCGTCGCGAGCGTTTGCAAGCACTATGCGCCCGCTTTTCAAATCGGTAAGCTGACAATAAGTGACCGAGCGTTTGGCGGCATGATTGTTCCAGAAACGCGTCAGCAAGTATCTTCCGCTTGGCGACACGGATACCCCCACCACCCGATTGCCGTAGACGGTGTTGCTCAACGCAAAACGTCGTTTGGCTTCGGGATCGTTGCAAATACCTACCTGTCGGAATGAAGGGGTCGGAATCCACTCGCATTGCAAAACGGGAACCGCCTTGTCTTTCGACATGGAAAGCACTTTGAAAACGATTTCATTGTCTGCTTCAGGCTCCAGCGTCAACCTGACTTCCCGATACGAACGGGGCGTGATGCTGTCTTCCGCCACGTCTTTGCCTAAACGCGACGTGCCGTTGACAAACACTTCCCAGCGTACGGGGGAAGTGATTTTCAGCGTTCCCCGCGCAAATCGTTCGGCGCGCAGGCGGGTGCGCAGGAGGTAGAGTTTGTTGTCGTTTCCCGTCGCTTTTTCGAGCGTCAGCCGTCCCGCCGAATCGGCCTCCAGTTTTAGAGTATAGTTGGCCTCGTTCGACAGCATGACAGGAGTTTGCAACAACGTTTTGGCATGATAAGGCTGCCCCATGTAGTCAATGCTATCGTTCATTATGGGCAGGCGCAACGTGACGGCCTCGGAACTTTGGTACTTCGTGAAAGGTTTCTGTGCCCGAACCGAAAGGCCTATCGCAAGCGTAAGAGCGATGAGCACACCGTGTTTTTTCATCATAAAATAATGTTTTTCTTTACGTGTTAATATGTTTTTGGATGGGGCAAAGATAGGATATAAAAAGAAATGGGACAATGATGAAAGCGATCGTCGCCGCTCCGTGGGCGAACAAAATCGGGGCGTCGTACTTTTCGGTTCGCACGATGTCCCGACGAGGTTAAATGGTTTTATGCTCCTCGGATGTGCAATAGCGACAGAACCCCGGCCCAGTATTCCCCACTCCAAGAGGCAGAGCCGGCGATTTATGACTGAAAACATGGTTCGTTGCAGTTGCTTTGCACATCGAGATTCCAATCGTTCCAACTTTCCTCCGAACCGGAGAAACGCTCCGTGTGCATAAAATTATTCGTTTGCCTGCACCCAAACGAAAGTTTCACTGCACTCGCTTTTTCGTTTGGGTGCAGGCAAACGAAAAAACAGGTGCAGGCCGACGAATGATTTTATGCGGCAAAGAGAGGTAAAACGTGCAGGCGAAGAAGATTTTCGGTTCGGATGCAGGGACAAACGTTTTTCATACTGCGATTCACATCGGGAAGGTTCTTTCGTGCCATTCCGGTTTCTCGTAAAGTACATGGGGGCCGGCAAAGATGCAAAAGCTCATGAAGACCTTTCTCAGCCGGCCGAAAAGCCCTGCCGCTTTCAATGACAAAAGCCGCAAACCCGGCTGAGTTTGCGGCTTTTATGATGTTTGCAGAACGTGGGGGACTATTCCTCCGGACGTGACCAAGGCGTTTCTTGCCCGGGTCATGTTGTTTTTTCGAGGTCATTGGTCACCACGAAGTGGAACGTAAGAAGAACTCCCAAAGAACGAAAGTGTTTTTTAATTCTTGCGGTCTTCATCCGCCACCGCTTCTTCCCACGTACTCCATACCTCGACGGAGGCGTCGTAACCATCGTAACCGTAGTTCTGCTGAAGTTTGGCTCCGTTGTTCGCCGTAATGGCTGCATTGGGTATCGGCCAGAACAGGTTGCGCTTGTTGACTTGATAATTGAGCGTAACGCCGTTGGACTGAATGGTTCCGTTGTTGAACAGGCTGTAAGTCGTCAGGCGTCTGAACCAATAACTTCCGTTATTCTTATCCGTGCCTTCCTGCTTGTCCCACGTCGAAAGGCTGTAAGTGTTTCCCCATTCATCGGGCTGTCCGCTCTTGGCCAGACACCACGAAACGCGGGCCAGTTCGGCTTGTCTCCATTCCTCAAAGAAAAGCTCGCGGGCACGTTCGTCCACAATATCTCCGATGGTAACGGTCGTAAACAGGTGCCGGGCCTTTGCGCGCCGACGTATCGCGTTGACATCATCGGCGGCGCCGGAAGCATTGCCCTGATAAAACTTGGCTTCGGCGCGAACGAGGTAGGTTTCGGCTAAACGAAAAAGGTACATGTTGCCGTTGGAACCGGTTGTCACACCATTGAATTGGTTGGCTCCCATATTGTTTTCCGCAGTCTGGTCGAGAATGTAATTCTTGTACAACGGGATGGGGAACCAACTGCGTATCGTGTCGCCGCAAAGGAGATCGCCCCGGTGCACCACTACTTTACCGCTTGCATCGGTGTAATCGGCCGTGGCGTAAAGCTGCATCGGTTGGCCGTAGAAGGGTGATTTCGGATTGTTGTAACGTATGTCTTCCATCTCCACCCAGTTACCGACAGCGCGGTTATGGCGCAAATCTTCATAATCGGGTTCTCCGTCAACGTTCCAAATCCGCATGTTATAGTGATGGGAAGTGCGGAAACAGCCTATGCCGCGCCCCAGTACACGCAGCCAGTCGAGTTGAACGTTGTAATTGCTGTTATTCCGGGCATAGTTCAACGTAGGGGCCGACAAACCCGATGGATCGCGGATCACTCCGTTGCTCCAGTGCACCCCGATGGCACGCATGACGAGGTAGTTCGTGAAATTCTGGTCGTTGAAGTTCAGAATGGGCATGATCATTTCTTTGTTTTCGCTCGAACAGACATTGTCGCCGCGATGGAGATCCCACAGCACGTTGCGTTCCACCTTCCATGTCGTTTCATTGCCCGATTTCACCAACGTGCCGAACGGTTCGGTCATCAGACCAAGCCCTTGTTCTTCGATCAGTTTCGTGGCCATTTGCTCGGCTTTGGCGTATTCGCCCGCAACCAAATAACACTTGGCAAGCAGGTGCATGCAGGCTTCTTTATTGACCATGCCCACATGCGTCATCGCACTTTGCGAAGGAACGTGTTCGACGGCGAACTCCAAGTCGTGAACAAGCATTTTGAAAATGGCTTCTTTCGATGTGGTTTTGTAGTTCTGCTTGGGTACGGAAATGATTTTCGTGATCAGGGGAATATCGCCGAACTGCAACACCAAATGATAATATTTATAGGCACGATGGAAATAGGCGCGTCCTTTGTATTCGTTGCGCGTGTTTTCGTCCAGCCCTTTGGCTTGATCGACGTAAGAAAGCACGGTGTTGGCATATTTGACTCCCGTATAGCCTTCGTCCCAGAAGCGCATCATGGCATTGCTGTCGCCACCGCCTGACATTCCCGACGTGGGCGTGATTTTACCGTCGAAATTGTCCATGAATCCGCCGCCCGCATCCGTCTTGGCATAAAGGCCGACATCGGACATGAGGTAGTTGGAAGCCATGGGGAGGACATTGCCGTTGCCGTCCATCAGCATGGTTTTCAAATGTTTGTCGCACATGGCCATTGCGGCTTGCAAACCGGCTTCGTTGGTATAGGTCACCGCCGGTTCGTAAAACGACAACGGATCTTGCTCAAGAAATGAATCGGAGCAACCGGCCAGCAAGACGGTCAGAACCGTAGCCGTACCGTGTTTGAATAAGGTATTTATATACGTTTTCATGATGGATCAGAGTGTGAGGTGAATACCGAGGTTAAAACTGCGGGTGGCGAGGCCTCCGGTTTCGGGATCGCCGTATTCCCAATCGGAAAAGGTGCATACGTTGTTGATGTTACCCGTTATGCGCACCTTGTCGATGAGGAATTTGCGCGTCCATGTTTGCGGAAGAGTATAGCCTACGGAGATGTTGTCCAACCGGACAAAATTACGATTGTACAACTTCTGGACACCGGTGCACCCCGTAGGGCCTTGAGCATCGAGGCGTCCGTAAGACTGAGTAGGATTATCGGGAGTCCAATATTCTTTCGCAAAGACGTTAAAGGCATTGGTTATCATCGAACCGCCGTTGTCTTGATTCAGGTAATAACCGGCCAGACTCTTATGCCCCATGTAGGCATAGAGCGAGAACGAAACGGTAAGGTCTTTCCACAGCGCGAAGTTGTTCCGCAGATTCCAGTAGATGGGCGGAGCGGTGGTTCCGAGATAGACTTTGTCCGCGTCGTTGTACACCGGGACACGAGTTCCGTCGGCTAAAATCCTATCATCCTCCGTATAATGGTTGATTACTTTCGGATCGCCGGGCTTTTGATTGACAAGAGCCGCCTGTGCCGCTTCATCTACTTGCCAAATACCTTCCACTTCCCAATACCAGATTTCGCCCACCGGCTTGCCGATATACCATCCGTTCGACGTATCGTTGCGCTCTTGGCCGTTTTCGTCGTAATCGTAATACAGATGCTTGATGCGGTTTCGGTTGTAGGAAAAGCCCACGGAGGTATTCCATTCAAAGTTGCGCGTGCGAACGTTCGTCGAATTCAATGACACTTCGAAGCCGGAATTTTGCACTTCGCCAAGATTGGTCGTGATGCTCCCGAAGCCGGTGAAAGCCGGCAAACGTTGCGCCATGATCATGTCGTGAGTTTTCTTGAAATAGTATTCGACACTTCCCGTCAGACGATGATCGAGCACGGCAAAGTCGAGTCCGACGTTATAGGAGGTGGTCTTTTCCCATTCCAGATTGGGGTTGCCAAGGCGAGACATGGCCAGCGAGTTGATAACCTCGGCCTTTCCGTTTTTATAATAAACCATCGCCCCGCCATCGGTCAAGTTGGATAGGGAAAGATAGGTGTCCGAAAGCGACCGGTTTCCGTTGGTTCCGTAAGAGAGACGGAGTTTACCCATGTCGAGCCAAGGCAGATTGACGAACTTCTCGTTGGAAAACATCCAACTGACTCCCGCCGACCAGAAAGTTGCCCATGGATTATTGGCCCCGAAAGCCGAATAGCCGTCGCGACGAACCGACCCGGTGAACATGTAACGGTCGTTATAACTGTAAAACAAACGTCCGAGATAGGCCGCCGCCGAAGAATGGGTGTCGTAAGAACCGAAATCGCTTTTCTGCTTATCGGCACTTGAGATATAGTGCAACCCGAGCGCATCCGTAGGGTTGAGATTGCGTGCCGATATGTTATCGCTCCAGTAACGTTGCTCTTCGGCTTCCTGCACCAAAGTGACGGTGAAGCGATGAACGTCGTTGAAAGTGCGTTCCCAAGTCAGCGTGTTGTTCAGCGACCAGTCGAAGTTCTTGGCGCTATTACGATTGACGCCTCGCGACGCGGGATTGCTGTCGGGCAGTTCGGCCGACATGAAATAACGATCGTAAAACCACTGATAGCGGGGTGAAATGTTGAACTGGTAGGTAAATCCCCAAGGCAGCGTCACTTTGGTGTTGAATATGGTATTCAACACCGTATAGCCTTTTTCCAGTTCATAGTATTGACGGTCGAACCAATAGTTATACCCTCCGTTGGTGGGATTTCCGTTCATCGGATATTGAGTATAATTGCCGTTTTCGTCCGTGATGGGGGCATAAGGGGAATTGCGCAACATGTTGCTGTCCCAATAATTGCTTCCCAAGCTCACTTGAATGTCGCCATCCGAACGTTCCTGAAAATTGATGTTCGCTCCGACTTCCAACCAGTCGGTGATTCGCGTATGCAATTTCATGTTGGATCGGAACGTGCTGTATTCATTCCCTTGAACGGCACCTTCATTTTTGAGGTATCCGAACGACAAATAGTAATTCACCCTATCGGTCGCTCCGGATATGCCTGCATTATAATCTTGATTGAACCCCGTGCGGAAAGTGGCGTCGTACCAATCGTAGGTTTTCCCGGCCAAATAATTGTTGTAAACGTTTTGAGCCTCATTCAAACGCAGGCGGCGAGCGTAAAGCGATTCATAGCTTTCGCCCGACTCGAGTGTGGCCGTCCCCATGGTTCCCCATTGTTCTTTCGTAAGGCCATACCGGCCGGCCCTGTCAAAATGATCGTAGTAACCGGCGGGCGTGCCACTGCCGACTCCGTAATATCCCCATTGTCCGTTCGCATCGTAGCCATAGGTTGTGGCTTTATACCAGTCTTCGCGAAAACGAATGTATTCGTCGGCGTTGAAGACTTCGCGATAGGCCGATCGGGTGTTCAGCCCCAGATTGGTGCTTATACTGATGACGGGCTTGCCTTCTTTCCCCTTTTTCGTCGTGATGATGAGCACGCCGCTTGCCGCTTTGGCTCCATAGACGGCGGCGGAAGAAGCGTCTTTAAGGACGTCGATCTGAGCGATGTCGTCAGGATTGATTTCGGACAGTTCGCCATAGAAAGCCATGCCGTCGAGAATGATGAGCGGCGAGTTGTGTCCGCCTTCCGTGTACAGAGAGTTCTGCCCGCGCAGTTGGATCGAAGCGCCGCTGCCTTTGGCCGAGGCATCGTAGCCTATCTGCAATCCCGGAGTTCCGCGAAGCAAGTCTTGCACGGTCGAGGGATTCTGATCGGCAATCTTTTCGGGATTGATCTGCACCACCGATCCCGTCAAATCTTTCTTACGCATGGTGCCATATCCCACCACCACTACTTCCTCAAGAGAGCGGGCGTCTTCTTTCAGCGTCACTCTGATTTGAGTTTGATTACCCACCGGCACAGTTTGGGTGACATAGCCGATAAACGAAACTTGGAGCCTGGCATCCGCAGGCACATTCGACAGGCGGAACTCTCCGTTGATGTCGCTGATTACTCCGTTGGAAGTGCCCACTACCACCACGTTGGCTCCAATCACCGGTTCGCCCGCGCCATCGACTATCAGCCCCGTGACTTGACGCCCCTGCGCAAAAGCGATCAATGCAAACAGACTCAACAGCAGAGTAGCCGATGCCCTTTGGGAAAGTTGCAATACATTCATAGATTCAAACAATTAAAGGTTATAAAAACGAAATCCGTATAAATCTCTTTCGCAAAAATACCGGTTTACTTTCCGGACAAGGGCTTGTATGGCTTCATTTAGGTGGAATTATCGTTCATTGTACACGAAATACGGCAAATTCGACCTCCAAAAAGGGTTTTCGCAAAGCACGCCGCTCAAAATGCCTGATGAGCTTCGGGACTCAGGCCGATCATGAGTGCCTTATTCGTTGTCTACAAATCCTCGGCGTTTTCATTCATCGATTACTCTTCTTCCGCCGAAGCGAACAAGGCCTCCGTATGCACAAAATTATTCGTTTGCCTGCACCCAAACGAAAGTTTCACTGCACCCGCTTTTTCGTTTGGGTGCAGGCAAACGAAAAAAC
>JBHAEN010000094.1:0-15481 GCA_041855645.1 Bacteroides sp.
ATAGCGGCATCTTTGTCCTTGAGGAGTTTCAGCAGATTGGCGTTATCGAACTTCAGGTAGAACAGGTCGACGAGCTTGCGGTCGGCTTCCGAAAGTTGTCCGTAAATCTCGGTCTTGAAGTCGGCCACCGTATAGTTCAGTTTGCTGTCGTCGAGCGAAAGGTCGGGAAGTCCGGCTACCAGATAATAGTATTTGCTACGCATAGTCGGTCTCACTTTTGAAACAGCATTTCGACCAACTGAGGACGTAAGAAGGCTTTGAAGTAATTCATAAATTCTTCCTCGCCGAAATTCACTTTATAAGAGCCATCGGCGGGCGAAACGGTGAACAGTGTCTTGATGCCGTTCACCTGTTCGATGCTCACGCCTTTGTCCAGCAGGTCTTTGGCATGGGCGGCGAAATGGTTTCTCAGCGATTCGGCATCGGCGGCGGAAATGACAATCGGTTCGTCGGCACTCCAACGGGAAGCCAGCGATACGATGAATTGATTGAGGAAATTCTTGTCGCGGACGAAATCGCCCACCGAGGCCGTCACCAGCTTGTCGGTCACCATCGTCGCCACTTCGGACTTCAACGCATTCACCGCTTGTCCTGCAAACAGTTTCAACTCTGACTTCGTGTTCTCGGCCTGTTCGTCGGCCGCTTTTCGAGAAGCCGTCAAGATGTCGTCGGCCTCCTTTTGAGCGGCCGCCACGATTTTCCTGGCCTCTTCCTGAGCGTTCGCAATAAGTTTCTGCGCTTCCGCGTTTCCTTTTTCCACGCCTTCGCGGTAAATCTTATCCGTAAGCTCTTGAATCTTGTTCTCCATAATCACCGGATTTATTTGAATGAGTTGTTATTGAGTTTCTCTTCGAATGTTCAAAGAATGAGGCCAAAAATACAAATTTCCGTAGGATAAGCGCACAAAAGAAGAAAGAAAACTACTTTTCGACCTCAAAAAAAGAAGATTAGGCTATTTTTTCCGCAGGGAGGAAAAGAGAATCTAATCCGGCCGAAAATATTCGCTTCCACCCCCTCAGGAAGGCCTCCGAAAGGCATTTCTCGCCGGCAGACCTGCGAGGGATTCCCGCGGTTGCCGAGGCTGCATGCCGATTCGTGCAAAAACCGGGAAATCTCTTCTATGAGATAAAAAAGATACACATTTCACTTTGCTTTTTAAACTCCGCTTTATATCTTGCGGACGTTTAACCGCAATAAAGTCAACACGCCAAATCCTCCCTCACCATGACAACAAAACTTTCCATCAGCCTTCTTCTCCTTTCATCGCTTTTCACCGGATGTCATTAAAATTTATGTCTTTGAATACATTTAGAATCACCGATGCTTGTATTACACAAGGCCATGTTTCAGGGTATTGTGAAACCCTTTTTGAAAAATACAATTATAAAGAAAAATGCTTATTCGAGGATACTCCGGAAAGAATGGTTTTCGAAACGGAAATATGGATGGTTGGGGAGCAATTACGGCAAGAAATTTCTAAAACTAAAAAGTGCAGGGTAAACCAATTGCTCATCAAGGAAATTTTAATGGTTGTTCAAACGGCTAAGTATAGAAGAGGAAGAGAAAGTTTTGTAATGTTATTGCATTATTTCAAACAAGAAGATTCTTTAATTGAAAAAGTATTAGGTTCTCTTTTAGATGATGAGCAACTTTATGGCTTTGCAATAAGAGAATTGAATAAGTTGAAATCTTATCACTATGTAGAAATAGTAAAGAACATTCTGAAAAATGAAAAAATTACCTGGATAAAGAAAGAAGCTGAAAGGTATATTAAAAATAGATACAGATATTATGATTGTAAGTTTCCAAGCACAGAAGGCGTATGATGAGACGTTAAAAAAACGAATGAAAGAAAAACGGGCTAATTATGACCAAAATAACAATTTTCACAAAATACGGCGGTACAGATACAGAAGTATCATTGGTTAGATGCATAATGAAAGTAGCAAAATGTCTGAGTGAGAGAGGAAAATCAATAACAATAACTCCAAATGTTCAGATACATATTGAAGTTCGTGTAGACGGACAATATTATAAATTTGGAGACCCTGCCGGGTGTTCTCATCTAAGATTTTTAAAGAAACGAGGTGTTATGGCCAACACAATAGCTATAACCCACGAGCAATTAGAACTTCCTGCCCCAAAGCTATTGTCGTTCTTTAAAGATAATATACTTTTAGGATTGTCTCAAATATTAGATAGATTATTAAAAGAAAAGTATATATTGGACAAAGAAAATATTTTGTCAATGATTACTACTTCCATTGATGATATGCCTTAAAAAAACGAACGCATTCAAACATTCGCCGATTGAATAACCGTGCCGCCTGTTGCAGATTCAAAACTTTCCGTTACCTTTGCAGCCGCAATTACGGGAGTAGCTCAGTTGGTAGAGCACCGGTCTCCAAAACCGGGTGTCGGGAGTTCGAGCCTCTCCTCCCGTGCAGCATGAAAACAGCCGCAGGATGTACATTCTGCGGCTGTTCGTTTTTTTACGGCAGTTTACCGTATTTGGTTTCCCAATATTCCGTCCCGAGGTCGAGGGTCTGGAGTTCGTACAGGTAGAATCCGGACAGGTCGCCCGAACGGCTGCCTTCCATATAGACCCTGTTTCCTTCGTAGCGGAGGGCTTTCCGCAAGAGAAGTGCACCGCTGTCGACGTCGTTGTTCTCGGCCACATAGATGTAGGCCGCACGCCCTTCTTCGTCGAACTCGGCTCCCCACAGGGTGAGTTCGTGATAGTAATGCACTCTGGCTCCTTTGATGGTGAATGCCACGCCCTTATTCCGTTTCAGGGCATCGGCCAAGTCTTTCGTGAACGAGTCGGCGTAAATGCCGCGCATTTCGAATATCCGTTCGTTGCCCAAGACGTCTTTGAAATATCTTCCTCCCCGATCCGCATCCCGGATGCCCACGCCGTTGAGAAACCAGTTGGCGGCATACACGGGACTGACTCCGCTTCTTTTGTTGCCGAAGAGCGGCGTGGTTTTTCTGTAAAGGTCGAATATTTCACTCTCTTTATCGCTTTTGTAGGCTCGCGGCACGTCGGGGTGGAAACGGTCGATGTAGGCTTTGTGCCGCTCCATCCACCAGTGCAGCAGGTTGGCGACGCCCGCTGCCCAGCACATTTCCGAATCGACACCGCCCACGGCAGGCTCCAGTTTGTTGCAGTCGTACCATCCGCAGCCTTCCGTCCAAGGCAGGCCGAGCATCGAGCCCGTGCCGGGTATGACCTTCCATTGCGGATCGGTGACGGGTGGTATCCGCGTGCCGCAGACGCAGAGCGTACGGTTTTTCAGGTCGCTTTCCTCCGGTTGCGGCGCGGGGTCTTGCGGCTTGTCGGCTTCGATGTTCACCGGCAGTGTCACGGTGGTTTGTCCTCCCGGCGCGAAAGCGGTCAGGCTCTCGGCCGTTACGGCGTCGCGCAGCTCACTCGGATCGAAGGCATAATCCTTGCCCTCCAGCCTGACGTACAGTTTCAGTCCGCTCAGCGGCTGTCCGGGCAAGAGGAAGACCACCGAATCGCCTTTCCCTGTCCACCGCACGGCATCGCCTTCGGCCGCCAATGCTTTCCCCCGGGTCAGGTCGACGACGGCAACGGGCGAGACGCCGGCCAACACGACTTCCGCCTGCGAAAGATCGACCTTACGGCCGCCCTGTTCCCCTGTCCGCACATGCACCGTCAGACGATGGAGCACCGGTTTGAGTGAAATTCCGGCAGTCTTCGCCCCCTCGACGATTTCAACAGGGGCGGCAATCAGCAGTTCCACGTCCTTATGCACGTCGGTATTCCAGCGGAAAGCCTCCGGCCTATCGGTCTCCACAGAGGGATGACAGCCCGACACGGAGAAACGGCCGCCCCCGCGGGGCATCCTGATTGGCACGTATTCTTCCGCCCCGATCCGGCAGGCCAGCGTGTCGAGAACGCTATCCGGACGACTGAGCAGGAAAAGAGACACGCGATGTCCGGGGGCAAGTGGGTGTTCTTCTCCCTCGCCACGGCCTTGAGCGGGACGTGCAAAAGCGGTGATTTTCAGTTCTACATTGTGCCCGGCAGAGTCTTCCGCAGTGTTTTTCCGTTCTTCGTCAGCATCGGGCGTAACGACGGAGGTCCATTCTTCCCGGTCTTTGCCGCAAGAAGCCGCGAGAAGAGAAAGGAGAAGAAAAGGGAGAAGGAGGTTTGTTTTTTTTATCATTTTCATTGCCCACAGGTTTAGTTAAGTACGCCGCCGCTTCCTCTTCGGAAAGACGTGCCGCGCGATTCGGGCGGCAAAGGTACGGGATTAAGTCGAGCAATAAAAATATATTCCCCGAAACATCGTGCGGTTTCGGCCGCCATGACGTTCCGGGGAATGTTAATCAACAAAAGATAGCTCCGAATCAGAAGCGGAAGCCGCAAGTGGCCACGAAATAACTGCGCGTATCGGTCAGTTTGGTCTTTTGACCGGGATACACGACGAGTTCGCCGTTAACGGACTCCGTGTTGACGAAAGGATGGAAATCCGATTTGTACACGGAGAATTTATAAGCCAAATCCGCATAGAACGATGAGCCGCGGTAGCCGACACCCGTTGTGAATACGTTCAGGTCTTTCGAATTGGTGTAGTCCGTATCCGTATGGATGGAGTTTATCGCCAATAACTTATGGGCGTTTTCCTTGAAAATGGCCGTGCTGTAATTGTATCCGGCGCGCAAGGCCAACCGGGGAATCACTTTATATTCCACTCCCAGACGCAAGGTATGGACTCCTTTCAGCAGCGACATCGAGTTGTTCTCGTGGCCGAAGGCGTCGGCATATCCGCCGGTATCCCTCAGTTTCATCGTCGAATAGTCTTTGTATTCGTATTCGGTGCCCAAGGCCAACGACTGTCCGATCACATGTCCCACGGAGGTTTGGAACGTCCACGGGGTTTGCAGGCGGAAGGCGTGTTCCATGTCGCCGTTTCCCGACAACTGTTCCCACGTCCTGATTGTGTGGTTCTTGAGCGTATTGCTCGCGTCCAGCACATCCGAGTTGATGTATGCGCTCGTCAGATACTTCAGGTCGTAGAACGTCGGCGTATGAACGGCCACACCGATACGGAACGGAGAACTTTCGACGGGACGGAAGATGGCACCGAATTTCAGGTCGAATCCCGATCCTTCGATGCGGTTCCAGCCCTGAAGCGTATAGCCTTCGCTTCCGTAGGCTTCGCTATAAAGGGTGTTCTTACTGTAATCCACCGCATAGGCTCCCAGCGTGAGTCCGAGATAAACGCGGTCGCTCAGATTGAGTGCCACGTTGAAGTCGAACGCATCGACGCCGCCGCGCTCTTTCGTGCGGAAAAACGAATCGCCGCCATCCACCATGCCCAAATATTTCGACGGATCGGCGGTGGTGGGAGTAATCAGGTAAGCATCGTAGCCCAACACGGAGAGCCACCCGATGTTC
Organism: Bacteroides sp.; assembly: GCA_041855645.1. Taxonomy (GTDB): domain Bacteria; phylum Bacteroidota; class Bacteroidia; order Bacteroidales; family Bacteroidaceae; genus Bacteroides. The sequence goes on from JBHAEN010000094.1 coordinate 5,432, forward strand.
GGGTTCTCATACGGGTTGTTGTACCCATCGCCCTGCCAGTTCGTTATGCCGTCGGCCTGAGCGGCCATAAGATAGGTTTGCGAGGATTTTCCCAAGGCTCCGCCCATCTCCATATTCTTATACAGGGATTTCGACTTGCGGTAGTTGAACCCGAAGTTCAGGTAGCGCAAAGCGGTCAGATTGCCTATCTTTGAAGAGAACACGGCCCCAATGTTGTCGAAGCTGAAGCGCAGCTTGTTCTTGTTGATCACATCGTTTCCAAATTGGCTTTTGGTTCCGTAAGCAGACAGCCCGAGCGAAAACATCAGGTCGTTGCTCCGATAGAGTCCGATGCCCGCGGGATTGGTTCCCATGGTCGAAATGTCGCCACCGAGTGCTCCCATGGCTCCTCCCATGCCGACGAACCGTGCGGTTCCGCTCAGGTCTTTCTCCGCCAAGGCGGAAGCATCGTATATATTCTGTCCCCACACCGTTGCGGTGGCCGCCAGCGCGAGTGCCAAGACGGCCGGGAGTCGTTTATTTCTCATGTTCATATTCGTTGCTTGTTTGGTTAATCATTACTCTGTATGTTCTCCTTACCGCCGACTGCGCGAAGAGCCTCCGCCTCCTCCGTAGCTACCGCCCGAAGAACGGGTCGATCCGCCTCCGCCCGAAGAATAGCTGCGCGAAGAGCTTCCGCCTCCCGAAGAGTAGGAAGGAGAGTAAGAGGAAGAAGAACGCGAATTGCCGTAAGAGGAAGAAGAGCGCGTTGCGGGCATACCCTCATAAGACCTCGACGAAGAGCTTCCGCGGCTGTAAGTAGATGACGAGGAACTTCTCGACACTCCGCTGTCCATGGCTCTGCGGCGTGCGGAACCGGCTTCGTAGCTGTCGCCGCTGCTGCGCGTGCTGCTGGGACGGGTGTAGGTTCCCGTGCTGCGACGGGAGTAGGAACTCGACGGGCGCGTGTATGCATCGTAACCTTCCGAAGAACGGGTTCCGACTACGCGACGACTGTTCGCGTCCTGACCGTAATAGCTTTGCGAGCGAGTGGAAGAACGGGTGCCTTCGGTTCCGTAGCGACGGACTGCCGTGGAAGGATTGTATCCTTCGGGAGACATCGAACGGCGGTTCGTGTAGTTGCGCGTTCTGTAATATCCGCCACTCCATCCCCAATAGGGGTCGGCATAATAAGAGCGGTATCCCCAAAGGCCGTAGCCTCCGTAATAGCCGTCGTACCAGCCTCCCCAATAGCCCGGGTAGTACGACCAGCGGTAGGGGTTATACCATCTGCCCCAGCCCCAGCCGTAGCTCCATCCCCAACCGTAGGAACCGTATCGCCAGTTCCACCACAGGGGATTTGAATACGTCGGGAAAGCATAGGCGTACAGGCCGTCGGTGTACACATTCCAGTCCCACGAATTGACGCCGTAGACCAAATCCCAGTAAAGCGGGCTGCTGATGCTGATGGCAAAACGCGGATTGCGGAAACGGATGATGCGCTCGGCATATTCGTAATCGTCCTGAGTTCCGTTAAATTCGCCGGTCACCCATTCGCCTTCCAGGTCGGAACGGTTCTTTTCGGTGATGTACAGCGTGTCGTTATTCACTTCGAAATCGTTGCCGCGCGCCTCGTAGCGGCGGTTATATTCATCCACATCGCGTGTTTTTCCTTTACGGTCGCGGACGACAACGGTTTTCACCGATGTCGAAGAACTGACCACCGTTTGCCGTTCCTCTTTCTTCGCCGCAGACTCGACGGCTTCCGTCTTGTCTTTTTTGGAAGGAACATAATAAAGGTCGTCATCAACGTGTTGCGCACTCAAACCCAAGGGCAGGCACAAGGCAATCAACAAGGAATAAACCATCTTTTTCATAACATCTCGATTTTAGAATTTATTGATTCTATACTACTTAACTTATATATACATTGCGTTTACGCTACAAAGATAAGGAAGATCCGCCCCCTCGCAGAGAGATTTTCCCCAAACGATTTTAGGGAAATCCCTATTTCGGAACAATGAGACGACAAAACAACAGGCCGGCGGAGACGATGGGCTAAAAACAGCCCCGAACCGGCGTCCGGAAAAACGGCGTTCACCGAATCGGAATTGTCCGTTCATTTTACCACCGCCCGAGAAAACGCTTGCGAGCCGACTTCCTTTACGGTAAAAAGATTTGATTCTTTTCACGAAAGAGAAAAATTCGTTTTTCACAAATTATCGGGCCGTTTTTTCTAAAAAAATTTTTCGCGGATTAAAAAACGCGATGACGCCGTTTCAAACGAAAACAGACCGATTTCTTGACAAAAAAGGCTGCAAAATCCCGTAAGATTTGCAGCCTTCCAGTGTATATGAAGGGGCGATCATGCAGGTTTCAGCCTGTATGAATCATTATTTTGTCCGAATTGATTACTGTTTTCTTCTTCATGTGCGGTATGAGGTCAGGTTGATTTGCAGGGCAAATTTATATAAATCTGTACGTATAACCGCATGTTTGTTGCCTTTTTTAGGTGATTTAATGGTAGTATGGAAATGACAATCGATTAGGGAAGGTAAAATGTCGATTGCTTCTTGGGAAAAAGTGCATTTGTCTGTCGACGGTTCAACCTTTCTTTGTCGAGTATTCATTGGCTTGCGTCGATAGAAACGACAGAAAGAATTATGAATAGGCGCGGGCCATCAGCAGAATCAAGGCACCGAAGACGATGCCGACGGATAATACGAATTTTTCCAACCGCACATCGTACACCGTATGCTTTACCTCGTTGCGATTGAGGTGTTTCGCAAGTAAACAATTGATGAGTGTAAGCACAACGTGGATAACAAAAATAAGAATCGGTTGCATCTTAAAATCAGGCGAATAGAAATCCAGAATTTTATTGACGAGAAAGAATCCGCCTAAGTAGATGCAGAAAACATAAAAAAAGCCGAGTCCGCTAAATGTTATCATACCGAATAATTTTAAATGAAAGTAAACATGCAAATATACGAATTTTGAAGTCAATGGCCAATCGGTTTCTCTATTTGCCCGATTCTACCGACAGGCAACCGAAAAACGAAAAAAGGAATGGGGACGACGGACTATCCGTTTGCGGCGGCTTCCCGTCGGGTGGCCCGTTTCACGATCCATTGCGTGTTTTTGTCATCCGAAGTTTGCCAACGCTCAATGAGCGGCATCACGGCTTCCTTATTCACCTTGATCCAATCGGCGAGGTGGTTGGCCACGGATCTTTTCACGAACATAATCTCATCTTCTTTCAGCAACTCCAGAATATGAAACACCGGCATGGGGTTTTGGATGAAAGTGTCCAGCTTGCTTGCCCACGGCAGTTTGGGACGCAGGCCTTCGCTTGCCAGCCGTCTTAAATGGAAATCGGGCGATTTTGCCCATTGCTCCATCACTTTCAACGTTTGGGCGGGATATTTCCGGATGTATGGCCGGATGGCGTATTCACCCGTATTTCTTTTGGTTATCTCTTCTATGGCTTTGATGGAACTTTCAAAATGTTCCATTCCGTATTCTTGAACAAACTTCCCGATCGGCAAAATCCAATAGTAATGGGTAAACATTCCTGTCTGGTTTGGATTTTCTTCGCCCAAAACAGACAATAGAATCGGGAGACTTTCTTCGTAATTTTCAGGAAGATGTTGTTTCAACAGTTCGGCAATGACGGCAACCCGCTCCGTGTAGGTTCTGCCAACCACATTATGTTCCACGTCCCGCACAAAATTCCGGCTTTTGAATTTCGGATATGCGGCAAGGATTTTTTCAGAAAGCAACTCCGCGAGATTGCTGCCGAACATTTCTGTAATGCCATGACTCGTTCCCATAATTCTTAATGATATTGCATCATGCCCGATGCGGGGTTAAAAGTACGAACAAGTGCAAATGTACAAAAAAAACGCCCGCGGATTCCGCCCCTGTGCCGAACTTACCCCGCCTTCCTGCATGATACTCCGGATATTTATCTCTACCTTTGTCCCGTATTCATCCGAAGAAGAAAAAGACGCTCATCATGAAATATTTTGAATTTACATTCCTAACCGAACCTTGCACGGAAACGGTCAACGATGTGCTGGCGGCCGTTCTGGTCGAAGCCGGGTTCGAGAGTTTCGTCGGTCGCGACAACGGACTGACGGCCTACGTGCAGCAACATCTCTTCGACGAGACCGCGCTCCGGCAGGCATTGGCCGACTTCCCCATTCCCGGCGCAAGCCTCAGCTATTCCTTCGTCGAGGCCGAAGACAGGGATTGGAACGAGGAATGGGAAAAGAATTTTTTCCAACCCATCGTAATCGGCAACCGCTGCGTCGTTCACAGCACGTTTCATGAGAACGTGCCGAAAGCCGACTACGACATCGTCATCAATCCGCAAATGGCCTTCGGGACAGGACACCACGAGACGACGAGCCTCATCGTCGAAGAGCTGATGGACAGCCCTCCGGAGGGAAAATCGCTCTTGGACATGGGCTGCGGAACGTCCATCCTTGCCATACTGGCCCGAATGCTCGGGGCGCGTCCCTGTACGGCCGTCGACATCGACGACTGGTGCGTGCGCAACTCCATCGAGAACATCGCGCTGAACGGTGTCGACGACATCGACGTCTTGCAAGGCGATGCTTCCGCACTCGACGGCAAAGGGCCTTTCGACGTCATCATTGCCAACATCAACCGCAACATCCTGCTGGCCGACATTCCGCACTACGCGGCCCGCATGCGTCCCGGAGCCGAACTCTACCTGAGCGGATTCTACACGGACGACATTCCTGCCATCCGGCAGGAAGCCGAAAAATGCGGCCTGAAGTATCTGCACCATAAAGAGAAAAATCGCTGGGCCGCGGTGAAGTTTGTCAACGAAGTCGGATAGTTTAACCCCGGACATTTCCTACCTTTGTCCGAAAAACCAAGCCCACACGGTATGAAACATAAATTACTGGTTCTCGATGTAGACGGAACCCTGCTCAACGAAGCGAAAGAAATCAGCCGACGCACGCTCACCGCGCTGCTCAAAGTCCAACAAATGGGGGTACGGCTCGTACTCGCTTCGGGACGACCGACTTACGGTCTTCTGCCTCTGGCCAAAACCTTGGAACTGGGAAACTACGGAGGTTACCTCATTTCCTACAACGGATGCCAGATTCTGAATGCCCGGAACGGCGAAATCTTGTTTGAACGACGCTTCAGCCCCGAAATGCTTCCTTATATCGAAAGAAAGGCCGCCAAAAACGGCTTCGACCTCTTCACTTATCACGACGACGAAATCATTGCGAACAACGCTTCCAACCCGCACATCAGGCAGGAGGCGACACTGAACGACCTGCGCCTCGTTCAGGAAGAGAATTTTTCCATCGCCATCGGCTTCTCACCGTGCAAGTGCATGCTGGTCAGCGACAACGAAGAAGAACTCGTCGCCCTCGAATCGCATTGGAAACGCCGCCTCAACGGGGTGCTCGACGTCTTCCGTTCGGAACCTTACTTTCTTGAAGTAGTGCCTTGCGGAATCGATAAAGCCAACACGCTGGGCGCATTGCTCGACCTGCTCGGCATTGAACGCGGCGAAGTAATCGCCATAGGCGACGGTGTGTGCGACGTCACCATGATTCAAATGGCCGGACTGGGCATAGCAATGGGGCATGCTCAGGATTCGGTGAAGGCCTGTGCCGACTACGTCACGGAGAGCAACGAAGAAGACGGGGTGGCCACCGCCGTAGAAAAGTTCATCATCGCCGAAGTCCGCAACTCGCAAATCCCCATCGAGAAGCTGAACGAACAGGCCCGACATGCCCTCATGGGAAACCTCGGCATACAATATACTTACGTCGCCGAAGACCGCGTGGAAGCCACCATGCCCGTAGACCACCGCACGCGGCAACCTTTCGGCATTCTGCACGGAGGAGCCACGTTGGCGCTGGCCGAGACGGTGGCCGGACTGGGTTCTCTGGTGCTTTGCCAACCCGATGAAATCGCCGTGGGCATGCAGGTAAGCGGAAACCATATATCTTCGGCTCACGAGGGAGACACCGTGCGCGCCGTAGCTACGGTGGTCCATCAGGGACGCTCGTCGCACGTGTGGAACGTCGATGTGTTCACCTCCACCGGAAAATTGGTTTCCTCGGTGCGTGTCATCAACAGCGTGATGAAAAAGCGATAACACGTCCGCCGCTCTCATGGAAGAACTCATCGAAGCCTGCCTGAACCGAAAGCGTCCCTTCGTTTGCCACCGCATGCCCGAAGAGCGAACAGCCCGTCTTTACTGCGGAGAGGCCGACGACATCCTTCTCTTCTCCGACTGGCCATCGCTCAACGGAAAACAAGGTTTTCTCATCGCTCCCTTCCGCATCGGCCCCGAAACGCCCGTCGTACTGGCCCGGCTCCAACCCGCCGGCGAATGGACGGACAGCGACGGCGAGGCCGAAGAGACGAACGCCATGCGCTCGATGCGCCACACATCCTCTCCGTGTACGGAAAGCTATCGCGAGAGCTTCGACCGCTTCATGAACAAACTGGCCGACGGGACTTTCGAGAAACTCGTGCTATCGCGCCGCCAAATCCTCCGGCGTCCTCCGGACTTCTCGCCCGTGCAAGCCTTTCGCAAAGCCTGCCGGCTGTATCGTCATTCTTATGTCTACCTCTGCTACACGCCGCAAACGGGACTCTGGCTGGGCAGTACGCCGGAAACGCTCCTCGCGGGCGAACGCAACGAGTGGCAAACCGTGGCGTTGGCCGGCACACAACCCTTGCGCAACGGACGTCTGCCGCAGACGTGGAGCGCCAAAAACCGGGAAGAGCAGGAGTACGTTTCGGACTACATCCGCAGCCGGCTCCGCTCACTCCGCATCTCCGCCCGGGAAGAAGGCCCCTACTCCGCTTATGCCGGAGCGTTGGCGCATCTCAAGACCGACTTTCGCTTCTCACTTGCCGACAACGGACGTCTGGGCGACTTGCTCGAACTGCTTCATCCCACTCCCGCCGTGTGCGGCTTGCCCAAAGAAGAAGCCTATCGTTTCATCCTCGACCGGGAAGGATACGACAGACGCTACTATTCGGGCTGCATCGGGTGGCTGCGTCCCGACGCCCGCACGGCGTTGTTCGTCAATCTGAGGTGCATGAACATCGACTCCGACACGCTTACCCTCTATGCGGGAGGCGGCCTCATCCGTTCTTCCGAAACCCAAGACGAGTGGCGGGAAACGGAACGCAAAATGCAGACCATGAACCGGCTCATCCGATAGCTTTTCCCGGCTGCCGGACTCCGGGCAAGAGAGCTCCGCATCCAAGGCTTCAACCCCTCGCCACCGAGGTCGTGTTCTTTCGGGTTTCAGCCGCGGACAACGCCTTCTTTTCCGAAACCCTTTCGAGAGAAATCCGCGGCGTTTGCATGCCAATCAAAAACTTATCCGTATTTTTGCGCTGCTCACCAACGACCGAGACTCATGTTTTCCGACAAGAAAAGTATCCTCCAGTTGACGGCCTTACTCCGGGCACACGGCGTCACCAAGGTGGTGCTCTGCCCGGGCAGTCGTAACGCCCCCCTTGTACACACGCTCTCCACACACCCCGACTTTACGTGCTACGCCATGACGGACGAACGAAGCGCGGGCTTCTTTGCCATAGGGCTGGCGTTGAACGGCGGACAGCCCGCGGCGGTATGCTGTACATCGGGAAGCGCACTGCTCAACCTCCACCCCGCCGTGGCCGAAGCCTACTATCAGCAAGTGCCGTTGGTTGTCATTTCGGCCGACCGACCTGCCGCGTGGATCGGACAGATGGACGGACAGACCGTTCCTCAACCCGACGTTTTCCGCACACTGGTGAAGAAGTCGGTCAACCTGCCCGAAATCCGTACCGACGAAGACGAATGGTATTGCAACAGGCTCATCAACGAGGCATTGCTCGAAACCCGCCATCGCGGAAAAGGACCGGTACACATCAATGTGCCCGTAAGCGAACCGCTGTTTCAGTTCACCGCAAGCGAACTTCCTCCCGTACGCGTCATCACCCGCTACCAAGGGTTGAATGTCTACGACCGCAACTACAACGACCTGATCGACAGGCTGAACCGCCACAAGCGGCGGATGATCATCGTCGGGCAGATGAATCTGATCTATCTGTTTGAAAAGCGATACTCCAAACTGCTCTACAAACATTTCGTGTGGATGACCGAACACCTCGGCAACCGCACGATTCCCGGACCTCCCATCAAAAATTTCGACGCCGCCCTCCATGCTCTCCCCGACGAGAAAATCGAAGCCATGATGCCCGATTTGCTCATCACCTACGGCGGACACGTGGTGTCGAAACGGCTGAAAAATTTCCTGCGACAACACCCTCCCAAGGAACATTGGCACGTTTCTCCGGACGGTGAGGTGGTCGATCTTTACGGCACGCTGACCACAATCATCGAAATGGATCCGTTTGAGTTTCTGGAAAAAATAGCCGGTCTGCTCGACACCGCCGCTCCCGAATACCCGCGCACATGGGAAACTTACAGCAAAACCATCCCCGAACCTCAATTCGCCTACTCCGAAATGGCGGCCGTCGGGGCATTGGTGAAAAGGCTTCCGGAACACTGCGTGCTCCACCTTGCCAACAGCTCCGCCGTGCGTTATGCCCAGCTATACCCCCTCCCCGACGAGGTGGAAATCTGTTGCAACCGGGGCGTGAACGGCATCGAAGGATCGTTGTCCTCGGCCGTGGGATATGCCGCCTGTTCGGAAAAAATCAATTTCGTGGCTGTCGGCGACCTGAGTTTCTTCTACGACATGAACGCGCTGTGGAACGGACACATCCGCCCCAATCTGCGCATCCTGCTCCTCAACAACGGCGGAGGCGGCGTTTTCCACACGCTGCCGGGACTCGACATGTCGGGCACTTCGCACAAGTTCATCACCGCCGTTCACAAAACGTCCGCGAAAGGCTGGGCCGAAGAACGCGGCTTTCTCTACCTTCGCGCGGAGAACGGAGAACAGTTGGAAGAAGCCATGCAGATGTTCGTCCGTCCCGAACCCGCGGAAAAGCCCGTCTTGCTCGAAGTCTTCACCAACAAGAACAAAGACGCCCGCATCCTGAAAGACTATTATCAACAACTTAAACTATTATAATTGTATGTCAACACCCAGAGAATGGACCACCCTGCGCGAATACGAAGAAATCCTGTTCGACTATCATAACGGCATAGCCCGCATCACCATCAATCGCGAACGCTATCGCAACGCTTTCACCCCCACAACCACCGCCGAAATGAGCGATGCGCTGCGCATCTGCCGGGAAGAAGCCGATATTTGTGTCGTGGTCATCACGGGAGCAGGCGACAAAGCCTTTTGCTCGGGCGGCGACCAAAACGTGAAAGGACGGGGAGGTTACATCGGCAAAGACGGAGTTCCCCGACTCAGTGTGCTCGACGTTCAGAAACAGATACGCAGCTTGCCGAAACCCGTCATCGCGGCAGTCAACGGTTTTGCCATCGGAGGCGGACACGTGTTGCACGTGGTATGCGACCTCTCCATCGCTTCGGATAATGCCCGTTTCGGACAGACGGGACCGCGCGTGGGCAGCTTCGACGCCGGATTCGGTTCCTCCTATTTGGCCCGTATAGTCGGACAAAAGAAAGCGAGAGAAATCTGGTTTCTTTGCCGCCAGTACACGGCTCAGGAGGCTTTAGACATGGGGCTTGTGAACAAAGTCGTCCCGTTGGAGCGGCTGGAAGATGAATACGTGCAATGGGCGGAAGAAATGATGATGCTCAGCCCCTTGGCACTTCGCATGATTAAAGCGGGGCTTAATGCCGAACTCGACGGGCAAGCCGGAATTCAGGAATTGGCAGGCGACGCCACGATGCTCTACTACCTCACCGACGAAGCACAGGAAGGCAAACACGCTTTCCTTGAGAAGCGCAAACCTGATTTCAAACAATATCCGAAATTCCCTTAACCCCCAAACGGTCATTATTTTTTGCCGTCACAAATGCAAGTCTAAAGATTATTGACCGGCCAATAATCAATACTATAACTGTACGTTGTTCTCCGGAAAACCTTTTGAAGGGGGAGCTTCTCCTTTTCCGGCGACTGC
>JBHAEN010000095.1:0-27757 GCA_041855645.1 Bacteroides sp.
AAGTTCCATTATTCTGTCTGCTTTTTAGTTCGCACCTCTAAGATACGAATTTTGGAGCTTACACACTTTTTAGGGACACTACCTCGTTCCGAGAGTATTCAAGGAACGGAGAAGACAAAAAAATAACCCGTTGAAATCAATCGACGGGTTATTTTTATGCTCGTTTTCTTTTTAATATGCGAAAAGCGGATAGGCCTTCATGCGTTCGTTCACGCGGGCGCGAACCTGAGCGATGACGGTTTCGTTATCGACGTTGGACAGTACGGTTTCGATCATTTCGGCAATCTCCAGCATCAGGTCTTCCTTGGCACCGCGTGTGGTGATGGCGGGTGTGCCTAAACGAATGCCCGAGGTTTGGAACGCCGACCGGCTGTCGAACGGAACCATGTTCTTGTTGACCGTGATGTCTGCCGATACCAAAGCCTTTTCGGCCACCTTACCCGTGAGTTCGGGATATTTCGTGCGGAGATCCACCAGCATGGAATGGTTGTCGGTTCCTCCCGAAACGATGGTGAATCCTCTTTCGATGAGGGCTTTGGCCAAAGTGGCGGCATTTTTCTGCACTTGCTTGGCGTATGTCTTGAATTCCGGTTGCAAGATTTCGCCGAAAGCGACGGCCTTCGCCGCGATGACATGCTCCAACGGTCCTCCTTGCACGCCGGGGAATACGGCCGAATCGAGCAACTGCGACATCATCTTCACTTCGCCTTTGGGCGTGGTTTTTCCCCACGGGTTGGGGAAGTCTTTGCCCATGAGGATGACTCCTCCTCTTGGACCGCGAAGTGTCTTGTGCGTGGTAGAGGTGACAATGTGCGCGTATTTCACCGGGTTGTCCAGAAGTCCGGCGGCAATGAGCCCGGCAGGATGAGCCATGTCGACGAGGAAGATGGCGCCCACTTTGTCGGCTATCTCGCGCATGCGTTTGTAGTCCCACTCGCGTGAGTAGGCCGATCCTCCGCCGATGATCATTTTCGGTTTTTCGCGGAGCGCGATTTCCTCCATCTGGTCGTAGTCTATGCGTCCTGTTTCTTTGTTGAGGTTATATTCGCAGGGAGTGTAGAGAATGCCCGATGTGTTCACGGGCGATCCGTGTGAAAGGTGTCCGCCGTGCGCCAGATTCAATCCCATGAATTTGTCGCCCGCATCGAGTACGGCGAGGAATACGGCCGCATTGGCCTGAGCGCCTGAGTGGGGTTGAACGTTTGCCCATTCGGCTCCGAAGATTTCTTTCAGCCGTTCGATGGCGAGTTGTTCGCTTTGATCCACCACTTCACAGCCTCCGTAGTAGCGTTTGCCCGGATAGCCTTCGGCGTACTTGTTGGTCAGGCATGAGCCCATGGCTTGCATGACTTGGTCGCTTACGAAGTTCTCGGAGGCGATCAGTTCGATTCCTTTCAACTGTCGTTGATGCTCTTTTTCGATGATGTCGAAAATTACGTTGTCTTTTTTCATACCATTTTAGATTGTTATTTAAGTTCAGGTGAAAGCCTTTTCACAGGGGGCTTTCTTCTTTTGTGCACAAAGTTAAGAATATAAAGATAAGGTGTGTCATTCCAAACCGAAAATAATTTACCGTGCATGGCGAACAGGCTTTGGCGAGTCAGAACATGAAGCCGAGAGAGAAGTTGAGGGCGTTTTCCCGTCGCTGAAAGACGGCTTGTCCCTGTTTCACGGTTCCGCCTTCGGCATAGTCGTAAGTGATGGCTTTCGAGAGTGGCAAGAGGCCTCCCTCGTAGCGGAAGTCGAAGAAGATGGAGGAGATGTTCACCGCCACTCCGAGCACAAAACTCATGTTGAGCAGATGCAGTTCTTCGTTTACGTTGTCGAAGTCGTAATGCCCAAAGCTCAGTTGGTTCTCTCCTTTCCACAGGTAGCGTAATTTGGGACCTCCGAAAACAGCCATTCCGTAAGGCCCTTTCTTGACGATGTGGCAACCGTAGAGGATGGGGGTGTCGATGCTGCGCAACGTGGTGGCTATGTAGGCTTTTTCGGTGTTGTTTCCGCTTTCGTAGCGTCCGTTCTTGTTGAACCTGATTCCGCTTTTGCTGAGGTTGTAAGAAATTTCGGGTTGTAGAAAATGTTTATTGAAATTGAAGCGCAAGAACAGCGATCCGAAGTATCCCACTTCGTAATTGTTCTCCATTTCGAGAATCTCCGTCTGACCGATTCGACATTCGGACACGGAGAGAATGGACGAATTGAACCCGGCTTTGACGCCGATGTTCACGGATGTGGCAGTTTTCGCTTTTTCGTCCGCCGGGTTTTGTGCGAGGACGTTTGGTGTCATCAGCAGCAATGCAAGAAGAAAGATGCGGCCTTTCATTCCGTTCGTTTGGCTTATGGTTGACTTGAGTTGAGTCATTTTTTTTTCTTTTCCACGCTCCAGCCGAATTTCCCGACTTTCGCTCCCAGTTCGTAGTATCCGCCGTGTACGTAGACCAAGGGGTTCGATTCCGCCAGTTCCAGTTTTCCGGTTTGTGCGTCCAAGTGTCGTTCGTCGGCACGTACGTTCACCACATCGGCGATAAACATGTCGTGCGACCCCAGTGCGATGATTTCTTTGACACGGCATTCGATGCAAAGGGGCGATTCTTCGATCAGCGGTGCGCGCACGACGGTGCATGGCCCGGGCGTGAGGTTCATTTCTTCAAACTTCCGATGGTCGCGTCCCGAACGGACTCCGCACCAGTCGGTGGCAAAGGCCATGTCCTTGGTGGTGAGATTGATGACGAACTCCATGCTCTTCTTGACAAGGGCATGCGAGTATCGTTCGGGACGCAGGGAGATGTAACACATGGGCGGATTGGTGCATAGGGTTCCCGTCCACGATACGGTGACGATGTTGTAGCCGTCGGTTTCATTGCCGCAACTTACCAACACGGCCGGCAAGGGGTAGATCATCGTTCCCGGTTTCCAGTCCTGTTTCATTGTCATAAAATGGTTATTTCTTCGCGTCGTTGTTCCTTTTCGCAGTAATGACATTTCAGGATGCACCGTTCTTTGTCGGTGACCTGAAAGAGGGTGAGCATCGGTTCGTTGTTGGTGATGCATTGCGGGTTGGCGCATTTCACGATTCCGTGCAGGGTGTCGGGCACTTGTACTTCGCGTTTCTCCACCACTTCATAGTCGCGGATGATGTTAAGCACCACGTTGGGCGCCACGACGGAGATACGGTTGATCTCTTCGTCGCAAAAGAATTTGTCGGCAATCTTGATGATGCCTTTCTTGCCCAGCTTTTTGCTGTCGAGGTTGAAACCTATGGTGATGTTGCTGCTCATGTGTTCCAATCCAAGCAACTGTACCACCGTAAAGAGTTTTTCCGAGGGGATGTGGTCGATCACCGTTCCGTTCTGCAACGCGGCTACTTGCAATTCTTGTTTATTGGCATTCATAAGGCAATATCGTTTTTAACATCGTCTAAAGTAATTCCCAAGACATCGCACAGGATGGCTTCACGGGCGTAAAGTCCGTTTTGTGCCTGTTGGAAGTAATAGGCTTTGGGGTTGGCGTCCACGTCGTGTGCTATTTCGTTGACACGGGGAAGCGGGTGCAGAATACGCAGGTTGGGACGTGTGTGTGCGAGCATTTTATTGCGCAGAATGTATATGTTTTTCACACGTTCGTATTCCATCAGGTCGGTGAAGCGTTCGCGTTGCACGCGTGTCATGTAAATGATGTCGGCATCGGCGATGACCTCTTCCGTGAACTCGGAGTGTTCTGCGTAACGGATGCCGTGTTGCCGGCAGTAGAGTTTATATTCTTCGGGCATCTTCAGCTCGTCGGGGGCGACGAAGTGAAACGTGGGGTTGAAGTGGCGCATGGCCATGAGCAGCGAATGTACCGTGCGTCCATACTTGAGGTCGCCCACGAGAAAAATGTTCAGATTTTCGAGCGTGCCCTGCGTTTTTTGAATGGAATAAAGATCGAGCATCGTTTGCGAGGGGTGCTGATTGGCTCCGTCGCCCGCGTTGACGATGGGAATGGGTGCAACCTCGGCCGCATAACGGGCTGCGCCTTCGAGATAGTGGCGCATCACGATGATATCGGCATAACTGCTCACCATCATAATGGTGTCTTTCAGGGTTTCTCCTTTCGATGAGCTGGTCACTTTGGGATCGGTGAACCCGATGACCCTTGCCCCAAGCCGGTTGGCGGCCGTTTCAAAACTGAGTCGGGTGCGGGTGGAAGGCTCGAAGAAGAGTGTGGCCACGATCTTATCGTCAAGCAAGTGACGGTTGGGATACTTTTCAAAAAGTTTCGCCATTTCGAGCAGATAAAGAATCTTCTCTTTCGAGTGATCGGCAATCGTTACTAAACTTCTGTTTTCCATTCTGTTGGGTTATTTATGGCTTTTACAATGAATGCGAGAGGTCGGGGAGGGAAGAAGAACCGTTACCAATTATAGTTGATACCGAAACTCAGAAGCTCTTTCCATTGGAAATAACTTGTTCCCGCAATGGGTTTCGAACTGTCGTCGAAACGGGCATGAACGTACAGTTTGGTGGAGAGGTACCGGTTGAGTACAAAGTTGAATGTGTTTTCCCATTCCACGCGTGTCCATTCGTAATTGGTCAGGTAATCCAATCGGGAATCGAAAACGATGGCCTTGGTGATTTTCCACTGAAACGTGGGTTGCAACTGCGAACCGAAAGTACTCATGGAACGCCTTCCGGGCTCGATGCCATAGCTGACCGGGTCGATGGCTTTGTTGTGAACGTAGCGCAGGTTGTACGTCAGCGGGTTGATGATGACGGACAACGATGTCTTTTTCTTCGTCACCTTGTAATCCATACCTATACCGACAACCAGATCGGCGGGCGACAGGAAGGCCGAACGCAATTTGCCGTCGTTGGCCTTGTAGCCATTGAAAAACTGTGTCTTGAATTCGGTTGACAGCGTATAGTACCAGTATTTCACGGCGCGTAGTCCGAGTTTGCTGGTCAGCCTCAACTGATCGGTCGTGATCAAGTAATCGTGCACTTCGTCCGAGGGCGTGGAACTCATGCCCACTTTGGCTTCGAGTTGATTCTCGAAGAGTATCTTTTCCCGGTCGTTGTAGTTGGCAATCAGTTGAAGGGTGGCTAATCCCGAGTAGTTGCTTTCTCCTCCTTTGTACCAGTTGTCCGACAGATGGTTCTGGGTAAACTGCAACGACCCGTTGCCTTTGGTGATCCACCAGTTTGGGCGGTTGATGATGAGTTCGTCTTTACCCACGTCCGCCGTTATCTCTTCCTGTTTGAACAGGTTGGTTACCCTTGCGCGTGACGAGATTTTCGGGCTGATGTCTCCGCGGTACGAACTGCGGTTCATGATTTTTGCTTCGGTGGTTTTCACCCATCGGGGGTGGTTCAAGTAGATGCTCATCAGCGTGTTGTCTATCAGTGTGTTTACTCGATTGGCACGGGCTGAAGTGAAATTGTGTGGAGGCAGCAACAACCGTGTCAGGTCATCGTCGCCGGCAGGAGGCGGAAGCAAAGGAGGAACATTTATCGACGACCGGCGGGCGATGGGCGATTCATAATAGGTAAGCGGCGTGAACAGACGTTGGTAATCGGCCGAGTAAGGGATGTAGCGTTCAGGTGCTTCGGGGCTGTTCAGATAGCTCAGCGGTGCGATATGTTGTTCGTACAGAAAAGACACGGTATCCGTTTTCAGCGTATGCCCTTCTTGAGTTATTCTGATTTTCAGATACTTCTGAAGCATTTCGGATAAAGAGTCTTTATGTTGTTCGGCAGGTTGGGAGTGGTCTTTGAAGGCTTGTGGGCGCATGTTCCGTCCTTCCAGCATGGAAGCGGCAAAGAAACCGAATGCGGCCAACAGGATGGCTTTTTTTCTCATAACGTTGAAAGTTTGAGGCAAAAGTACCGTTTTTCACTCGAAAAGCATGCATCCGATGTTCATTTTTTATCGCATTATCCCGCTCGCGGCCGATAGCCGGATCCGGAAAAACCGCATGCGTTGAAATCATTTTTTCTGAAAAATGAAAGCCTGAAAGGTCTCAACTTCCTCTTTTTTTATATACTTTTGCGCTTTTGTAAGCCAAAGTCATGAATATTCATCAATAAACAGTTATAGCTGTGGGAGAAACAAAATATATTTTCGTCACCGGTGGTGTGGCTTCTTCGTTGGGGAAGGGCATCATATCGTCATCCATCGGTAAGCTGTTGCAGGCAAGGGGCTACAACGTAACGATTCAGAAATTCGACCCGTATATCAACATCGATCCGGGCACCCTGAACCCTTATGAACACGGAGAGTGTTATGTCACCGTAGACGGGCACGAGGCCGACCTCGACCTTGGGCATTATGAACGCTTTCTGGGCATTCAGACCACCAAAGCCAACAACATCACCACGGGGCGCATTTATAAAAGCGTCATCGACAAGGAACGCCGGGGAGACTATTTGGGGAAAACCATTCAAGTGATTCCTCACATCACCGACGAGATAAAACGGAACGTGAAGTTGCTTGGCAATAAATATAAGTTCGATTTCGTGATCACGGAGATCGGCGGTACGGTGGGCGATATCGAGTCGCTTCCATATCTGGAAAGCATCCGGCAGTTGAAATGGGAACTGGGCAAGAATGCGCTCTGCGTACACCTGACCTATGTACCCTATCTGGCCGCTGCCGGCGAATTGAAAACCAAACCCACGCAGCACTCCGTGAAAGAATTGCAAAGTGTGGGTATTCAGCCCGACATCTTGGTGTTGCGTACGGAACATCCTTTGGGTGAAGGGCTGCGGAAAAAAGTCGCTTTGTTTTGCAACGTAGATGAAAAAGCCGTGGTTCAATCCATCGACGCTTCCACCATCTACGAAGTGCCTCTGCTCATGCAAGCCCAAGACTTGGACAGCACCATCCTTCAGAAAATGGGGCTGAAAGCAGAAGCGTCTCCCGATTTGGGGCCTTGGCGTCAGTTCCTCGAACGTCGGAGCAAGGCTCAACAGCGCGAGCCTTTGAACATAGCTCTAGTTGGGAAGTACGATTTGCAAGACGCCTATAAATCCATTCGCGAAGCTCTTTCGCAGGCGGGAACCTATAATGATTGCCATGTGGAAGTGCATTTCGTCAACAGTGAAAACCTTACGGACGATAACGTAGGCGAAGCCCTGAAAGGCATGTCCGGGGTGATGATAGGGCCGGGTTTCGGTCAGCGAGGCATCGAAGGCAAGTTCGTCGCGATCAAATACACCCGTACTCACGATATTCCCACCTTTGGCATCTGCTTGGGCATGCAATGTATGGCCATCGAGTTTGCCCGCAATGTATTGGGTTATGCCGATGCCCATTCGCGCGAGATGGATGAAAAAACTCCGCACAACGTGATCGACATCATGGAAGAACAGAAATCCATCACCAACATGGGCGGAACCATGCGTTTGGGAGCTTACGAATGCGTCTTGAGCAAAGGATCGAAAGTTTATGCCGCTTACGGTAAAGAGCACATTCAGGAACGTCATCGGCATCGCTATGAATTCAACAATCTCTATAAGCCGGCCTATGAAGCGGGCGGCATGAAGTGTACGGGAATCAACCCTGAGTCCGATTTGGTGGAAATCATAGAGATCCCCGAACTCAGATGGTTCGTCGGGACACAGTTCCATCCTGAATACAGCAGCACGGTGCTGAATCCGCATCCGCTGTTTCTTGCCTTCATAAAAGCGGCGATCGCCTATAAAAAAGATAAGCGATAGGCACATGAAGTTTCCCTTATAATTATACCTTTCTCAAATTATTAATCAATTTCCCCAAGAAAAAGAATGGATAAAAATACCATTACAGGACTTGTTTTAATAGGACTTCTGTTGATAGGGTTCAGCTACTTCAGTCGTCCGAGCGAAGAACAACTTGCTGCCCGGCAACACTATTACGACTCTATCGCCCGGGTGCAACAAGAAGCCGAGGCTCTTAAAATAAAAACGGAAGCGGCATTGGCCGACGAACAGAAGAGCACGGCGGCAAACGATTCCAATGCGCTTTTCTTTGGTGCTTTGCAAGGAACGCCCGCTATCGCTACTCTTGAAAACAATCTGGTTCAAGTCGCGTTCTCTACCCGAGGAGGCTGTCCTCAATCGGTCGTCATCAAGGACTACATGGAGCAGGATAGAAAAACACCAATCACCTTGTTCACCGAACAGAATATGTCGATGAACTTTAATTTTTATGACAAGAACGGAGCCATTCGGACGCGAGACTACTACTTTCGGCCGGTGAATCAGACCGACAGCACCCTTACCATGCGTTTGGCCGTCGACGAACAGAGCTACATCGACTTCATTTATACGCTGAAGGCCGATAGCTATCTGCTCGACTTCAAGATACAAGCCACCGGCATGGCCGATAAACTGGCGTCGACCGGATATGTCGATATCGATTGGTCGCAGCGGGCCCGTCAGTTGGAGAAAAGTTTTACTTACGAGAATCGTCTGGCCGAACTGACCTATAAAATTAAAGGCGATGACGTGGAAAATCTTTCCGCGGCACAGAATGAGGAAAAAACACCGGAACAAACACCCTTGACGTGGGTTGCTTTCAAAAATCAATTCTTCTCCTCGGCGTTTATTTCCGATCAGGGATTCCATAAAGCCACGCTGCGCTCGAAGATGGAGCAAGAAGGAAGCGGATACATCAAGGATTATGCTGCCGAAATGAACACTTTCTTTGATCCTTCGGGCAAGCAGCCTACGCAGATGTTCCTCTATTTGGGACCCAATCATTTCAAGACTCTTAAAGCTCTGGATGCGGGGCGTGAGGAGAAATGGCAGATACACCGACTTGTTTATTTAGGTTGGCCCATCGTCCGTTTGATCAACCAATACATCACGGTCAATATCTTCGACTGGCTCACCGGATGGGGATTGAGCATGGGCATCGTGCTGCTTATCATGACCATTATCGTGAAGATCGTCATTTACCCCACCACATGGAAAACCTATATTTCTTCGGCCAAGATGCGTGTGCTTCGCCCCAAAGTGGATGAGATCAACCAAAAATACCCGAAGCCTGAAGACGCCATGAAGAAACAGCAGGAGATCATGACCATGTACAATCAGTACGGAGTCAGTCCGATGGGCGGATGTCTGCCCATGCTCTTGCAATTCCCCATTCTGATGGCCCTGTTCATGTTTGTACCGAGTGCCATCGAGCTACGCCAGCAGAGTTTCCTTTGGGCCGATGACCTTTCGACGTATGACGCCATCATCAACTTCCCGTTTCACATTCCTTTCTTGGGTGACCACTTGAGCCTGTTCTGTTTGTTGATGACCGTCACCACATTGCTCAACACAAAGTACACCATGAACATGCAAGACACCGGGGCGCAGCCGCAGATGCCGATGATGAAGTGGATGATGTATCTCATGCCCATAATGCTGCTGTTCGTCTTGAACAGCTATCCCTCAGGGCTGAACTATTACTATTTCCTCTCCACCCTGATCAGTGTTGCCGTCATGATTCTTCTGCGAAAAACGACCGACGAACAGAAATTGCTGGCCATTCTCGAAGCGAAGAAGAAAGATCCGAAACAGAGTAAGCTGACAGGCTTTGCCGCTCGACTGGAAGCAATAAACAAAATGCAGCAAGAACAAGCGCAGCAGAGAAAGAAAAAATAAGCCGGATAAAGCCTCCGCGCACAGAGAAAAACTGAAGTGCACCCCAAAAGTTGGACACAAAACTTTTTGGGGTGCACTTCATATATGACCGAACCCGAATCCCGAAAGCGACATTGCAGTTCGCCTTTTGCGACACATCTTCTTTTTGCGGCTTTGTTTCTACCTTGCCGAACGTACACCTGAAACGGCTCGTTTTACGGCAACCCCTTTACTCGCAGGTCTTGACCTGCAAGAAGAAATGCAACTGCTTATTGGGATTCGGTTACCCCGGAAAACACAGAAATCCCGGTCTGCGGAAAAGAACGGCAGGTGAAAAACATGGATTTCATGGAGGAAAACCGTACTTTTGCCGGGAAATAACCAATTAACAGGAAACGTGGCAAGAAATAAGAAACAACTTCCTCTGCTGGAGAGAGTGACGATTACAGGTGTGGCTGCCGAAGGAAAGGCTGTGGCCAAGGTCGAGGATTTGGTGATTTTCGTCCCCTATGTCGTTCCGGGCGACGTGGTCGACCTGCAAATCAAACGAAAAAAGAACAAATATGCCGAGGCCGAAGCCGTACATTTTCACGAATATGCCGAGCGGCGTGCCGTTCCTTTCTGCCGGCACTACGGAGTATGCGGAGGCTGTAAGTGGCAGGTGCTCCCGTATGACGAACAAATCCGTTACAAGCAGCAGCAAGTGGAAGACAACTTGCGTCGTATCGGTAAAATCGAACTTCCTCCCGTTTCGCCCATTCTTGGCTCTGAAAAGACGAAGTACTATCGCAACAAACTCGAATTTACGTTCTCCGACAAAAGATGGCTGACGGCCGAGGAGATAAGGCAAGAGGTAAAGTATGAGCAGATGAGTGCCGTGGGTTTCCACATTCCCGGTGCGTTCGATAAGGTATTGGCCATCGAAGAATGTTATTTGCAGGATGATATTTCTAATCGCATCCGTAACGCCATTCGCGATTATGCTTATCTGCATGGTTATTCTTTCGGCAATCTCCGTACGCAGGAAGGGATGCTCCGCAACCTCATCGTCCGCACTTCTTCCACGGGAGAACTGATGGTGATTCTGATCTGTCGCATTACGGATGCCGGCAAAGAACAAGAGAAAATGATGGAGATGTTGCGTTTCGTGGGCGATTCATTCCCCGAAATCACGTCTTTGTTATATGTCATCAACAATAAGTGTAACGATACCATCAATGATCTCGATGTACGTGTCTTTCGCGGGAATGATCACATTTTCGAGGAAATGGAAGGTTTGCGTTTCAAGATAGGTCCCAAATCGTTTTATCAGACTAACTCGGAACAGGCTTACAAACTGTATTGCGTGGCCCGTGATTTTGCCGGGCTTACGGGCAGTGAATTGGTTTACGACCTTTACACCGGTACGGGAACGATTGCCAACTTCGTCGCCCGTCGGGCAAACCGGGTCATCGGCATCGAATATGTGCCCGAAGCCATCGAGGATGCCAAGACGAATGCCGAAATCAACGGCATTGACAACACATTGTTCTACGCGGGCGACATGAAAGATATTCTGACGGCCGATTTTATCGAACGCCACGGACGCCCCGACGTAATCATTACCGACCCGCCGCGGGCAGGCATGCATCAAGATGTAGTCGATGCAATTCTCTTCGCAAAACCTCACCGAATCGTTTATGTCAGTTGCAATCCGGCTACGCAGGCACGTGACTTGCAGTTGCTCGACGAGGCCTACCGGATAACCCGGGTTCAGCCTGTCGACATGTTCCCGCATACGCATCACGTGGAGAATGTCGTATTGTTGGAGCTGCGTTGAGCGGAGTCATCACCTAATCTTCAAAATCCAAAAAGACAAAATGGGACAAAAAATAAAGAAAACACCGACCGAAAGGGCACGGGCGCAATACACGAACTATGTGGTGCGGGAACCGATGGAACTGATGGAATTTCTGGCCGCCAAAATGCCTGACGCAAGCCGAACCAAACTGAAATCGCTGTTGAGCAAACGGGTGGTTTACGTAGAAAATGTGATCATCACGCAGTTCAACTATCCGCTTTCGACCGGCATGAAAGTGAAGATCAGCAAGGATAAGGGTAAGAAAGACTTTCATAACCGTCTGCTGAAGATTGTCTACGAAGACGCTTACCTCATTGTGGTCGAAAAAATGCAGGGGTTGTTGTCCGTGAACACCGAACGACAGAAGGAACGCACGGCTTATACCATCCTGAACGAATACGTGCAACGCTCCGGCAAACAACGTCGGGTGCACATCGTGCATCGGCTCGACAGAGACACTTCGGGACTGATGATGTTCGCCAAAGACGAGAAGACCCAACATACCCTGCGCGAACATTGGCAGGAGGTCGTTACCGATCGGCGTTATGTGGCCGTTGTAGCCGGAAGCATGGAAAAAGATTATGGCACGGTAGTGTCATGGCTTACGGACCGCACGCTGTATGTGAGTTCAAGTCCTGTCGACGACGGAGGAGCGAAATCCGTTACGCATTACCGCACCATAAAGCGTGCAAATGGTTATTCGCTGGTCGAACTCGACTTGGAAACGGGGCGCAAGAATCAGATTCGCGTTCACATGCAAGACCTGGGCCATCCTCTTGTGGGCGACGGGCGATACGGAAACGAAGACACGCCTAATCCTTTGGGGCGTTTGGCACTTCATGCCTTCAAGCTCTGCTTCTATCATCCCGTGACGGGCGAACAAATGGCGTTTGAAACTCCTTATCCCCCGGAGTTCAAGCGGTTGTTTCTGAAACACTGAGAGAAGAAAATATCGGTACTGAGAAGGAAGGATGTCGTTGCGGATGTGCGGTATCCTTCAATTTCAGTTTAAATCGACGGCTTCTCTTTAATCGCAATTATTGCCGTCGCACTCTCTGCAACCGGTAGCCACTCCGCGTTCATACGCACTCGTGCGCCAACACTCTGTAAAGTTATTTCAATTCTCTTCGTGATGTCGGTTTAGGAACCGAACAGGATTCCGAACGGCTCCAAAGTCCCTCCAGAAGGGCTTTTCCGAAATGCGTGCATTTGATGTCTGAAACACGTGCATTTCAGACGTCAGGTGCGCGCATTTCAGACGTCAAATGCACGTGTTTGACGCGTGAATCACGCGCGATTCGGAAACCAGGGAAAATCATGTAAAAAAAAGAGATCGTCAGAGCACAGGATGGAACAGGCGGAAATCTTTCGGACAAGGGCTTGCTTTTATTTTTCGGGAAGAATCGGACAGGCTCATTTATCGGTTTGGCGAATGACCATAACAAGGGGCTTCGCACTTTTATCGGGCGGCAACAAAAAGCCATGTGTTTATACCTTAAATCAAAATATTATTTCTACATTTGCTCAATTTTACAACAAATGTGCAAAAATAAAGTATGATGGAAAAGAGTTTTATTGCTTACATCGAACAAAGCATAAAGAATCATTGGGACCAAGATGCCCTTACCGATTATAAGGGAGCCACATTACAGTATAAAGACGTAGCCCGCAAAATAGAAAAGCTGCATATCATGTTCGAGGAGAGCGGGATTCGCAAAGGCGATAAGATTGCGGTCTGCGGACGGAACAGTTCGCATTGGGGAGTGACCTTTCTGGCCACGTTGACTTACGGGGCCGTGATTGTGCCCATTCTGCACGAGTTCAAGGCCGACAATGTTCATCACATCGTCAATCATTCGGAGGCCAAACTGCTTTTCGTGGGCGACATGATTTGGGAAAACCTCAATGAGGCTGCCATGCCTTTGCTGGAAGGCATTCTGCTGATGAACGATTTCAGTCTGCTGGTTTCCCGCAGTGAGAAACTGAGCTATGCTCGTGAGCACTTGAATGAACTTTTCGGACGGAAATATCCGAAAAACTTCCGGCAGGAACACGTGGATTATCATAAAGACCGGCCCGAAGAACTGGCCGTCATCAACTATACTTCCGGAACCACGAGCTACTCTAAAGGCGTGATGTTGCCCTATCGCAGCCTGTGGTCCAACACAAAGTTTGCTTTTGAGGTGCTTCCGTTGCAGGCAGGAGACAAAGTCGTATCCATTCTTCCCATGGCACACATGTACGGGCTGGCTTTTGAGTTTCTTTATGAATTCTCTGTCGGATGCCAAATCTTCTTCCTGACCCGGATGCCCAGCCCGAAAATCATTTTTCAGGCATTTGCCGAAGTCAGACCCCGCATCGTCATCGCCGTTCCGCTGGTCATCGAAAAAATCATCAAGAAGAACGTGCTCCCCAAGCTGGAAACTCTTACGATGAAGATTCTGCTGAAGATGCCCATCATCAACGATAAAATCAAACTCAAAGTGCGCGAGGAAGTAATCAAAGGCTTCGGAGGAAACTTTGAAGAGGTAATCATTGGCGGTGCGGCCTTCAATCAGGAAGTGGAGCAATTCCTGCGCATGATCGATTTCCCCTATACGGTGGGGTATGGCATGACGGAGTGCGGCCCCATCATTTCTTACGAAGATTGGACACGCTTCAAACAGGGGTCTTGCGGGAAAGCGGCTCCCCGTATGGAAGTCAAAATACTTTCGCCCGATCCGCAGAACGTGGTCGGTGAAATCGTATGCCGTGGAGATAATGTGATGTTGGGCTATTATAAAAATGAAGAAGCCACCCGTCAGGTTCTCGACGAAGACGGTTGGTTGCACACGGGCGACCTGGCCTTGATGGATGCGGAGGGGAATATCACCATCAAAGGCCGCAGCAAGAACATGCTTTTGGGGGCCAGCGGTCAGAATATCTATCCCGAAGAAATTGAGGACAAGTTGAACAATCTGCCTTATGTGGCCGAAAGCATTGTTGTGCAGCAAAACGACAAACTGGTCGGTTTAGTCTATCCCGATTTCGACGATGCCTTCGCCAATGGCTTGAAAAATGACGACCTTGAGCGGGTGATGGAAGAAAATCGGGTGGCTTTGAACGCCATGCTTCCGGCATACAGCCAGATTGCTAAGATGAAAATCTATCCCGAAGAATTTGAGAAGACGCCGAAGAAATCCATTAAACGCTATCTCTATCAGGAAGCCAAAGGATAACGATACGGCATTGATAAACACAAGTTGATAAATGAAGCTCGGAGTCAGCAAGTTTATTCTGATGGTTACGGCCGGAGTAGTCTGGGTTGTTGCGGGAATAAATATTTTGTGTGTCGGACTTCCGGTTTGGAACGCCTGTTCACAGCCTCCGGTTCTGATGGCCGGAGTGAGTCTGTCGGTGTTTTCGTTTTTTATCGTAATCTTTTGTCGGCTTTGGATAAAATACATTCGTCGCATCCTGCGAAAGCCGGGAGAATATCATCATCCGCTCTCTTTCTTCGACAGGAGAGGGTGGATGATAATGATGTTTATGATTATACTCGGTGTCGTCATTCGCCGGTTCGCTTTGCTGCCCGATTATTTCATCGCTCCTTTTTACGTCGGTCTTTCTGCCGCTTTGTTGCTGATGGGCAGTAGATTCTTGTGTTATGGATGGAGCAGACGGGCATTGATTTCAACATGTTCCGGTCATGTCATCATTCGGGAAAAAGGCTTCTGACCGAACAAAAAAATAAAAACGAGCCATACACTGTTTGGTATTTTCTTTATCTTTGCTTCGTTTCTCTCTTTGTCTTGATTCGGTGAAACTGTTATCGAAACGCTACGAGGGTACGAATTTGTCGGTCATTCATTGCTCTGAAGAACAGCTGTGCTTGTAATCAATGTCAGCAAAAAATGGTATGACTATGTTCCGGCTTTGAAAAAGTTAATGTTAAATTGTTGCGATGAGAAAGAATACAACGAAAGATCGATTGAAGAGAGTGGTTGACTACTTGGCTAAGAATTATTTCAGCTACTGGGTCATCTTGGGAACCGATATTTTTCTTGCCTTATTAAGTACTTGGATTTCGGTTTTCTTCGCGCAATTCGTGGCTCAATATCCCGAGGGAGGAAACAGTATGCCGAAAGTACTGTGTGTCTCTTTGGGTGGGATGTTGCTTGGTTCCTTCCTTTTCAAGACTTATCGCAGCACCATCCGGTTTTCGCAGCTGAAAGAACTTTGGCGTCTGATGGGAGCGGCCGGAATCAAGGCTTTTCTTCTTCTTGCTGTTTTCGGATTTTTATGGGATTTTCCCGAACTGAATGGTTCTCAAAAAACGTTCTGCTTCATTTTCGACGCCATGCTGACTGTCATCATCGTGACTTGTTTTCGTATAATGCTGATTCAAGTTTATGAACTGTTGGTGGGCTATGTGAATAAAGGTTCCATGCGGGTGCTGATTTACGGGAAAGACGATAAAAGTGCAGCCCTGAAGCTCCGTCTGATGAACAGCACACATTATAAAGTAGTCGGTTTCTGTATTCACAGTCCTTCTTCTTCCTTGCTTCGTGTGGCCGATTTGCCGGTTTATACGTTCAGTGATGAAATCGACTTTAAGAAACTGGTTTATCGGTCGCGTGTGCAAGGCATTGTGTTTGCCAATTACGAAGATACCCGTATCGAGGAGGAACGTTTGCTGTCCTATTGTAAGGAATACGGTTTGAAAACACTCATTGCTCCCACCATCAGCGAGGCGGATGAGCGCGGTAACTTCCACCAATGGGTGCGTCCCATTAAGATTGAAGACCTGCTTGGGCGTTCCGAAATCCATATCAATATGGAAGAAGCGACCAGACAGTTTCGTGACAAAGTCGTTTTGGTTACGGGAGCGGCGGGAAGCATCGGCAGCGAGCTGTGTCGTCAACTGGCTCTGCTGGGCGTTCGTCAGCTGATTTTGTTCGATTCTGCCGAAACGCCTCTCCATACTGTTCGTCTTGAGTTTGAAAAAAATTATCCTCATCTGCGGTTTATACCGGTCATTGGTGATGTACGTGTCAAAGAACGTCTTCGCATGGTCTTCGATCTGTACAATCCCCAGATTGTTTTTCACGCTGCGGCCTATAAACATGTGCCTCTTATGGAGGAGAACCCTTGTGAAGCTGTTCTGGTCAATGTCATCGGGAGCAGGCAGGTAGCCGATATGGCTGTAAAATACGGTGTGGAGAAGATGATCATGGTTTCGACGGACAAAGCGGTGAAGCCGACCAATGTCATGGGAGCCTCGAAACGTTTGGCCGAAATCTATGTGCAAAGTTTGGGGTATGCAGTTAAAGAAGGGGTGGTGCAGGGCAATACGAAGTTTGTCACCACGCGATTCGGAAATGTCTTGGGTAGTAACGGATCCGTCATTCCGCGTTTCAAAGAGCAAATAGAAAATGGCGGTCCGGTTACGGTCACCGACCCGAGCATCATTCGTTATTTCATGACCATTCCCGAAGCATGTCGATTGATGATGGAAGCTGCCACGATGGGAGAGGGCAATGATATCTTTGTCTTTGAGATGGGAAAGGCGGTTAAAATAGTTGACCTTGCCAAGCGAATGATAGAGTTGGCCGGATATACTCCGGAAAAAGACATCGAAATCCGATTTACCGGCCTGCGTCCCGGAGAAAAACTTTATGAAGAGCTTTTGAGCAATGAGGAAAATACGATTCCCACGCATCATAATAAAATTCGTATTGCTCAAGTCCGCCGCTATGAATATGCCGATATTGTAGATATTTACGATCGGTTTGAAACCTTGTCGCGAACTGTGCAAATCATGGAAACGGTCAAACTGATGAAAGAAGTTGTGCCGGAGTTCAAGTCAAAGAATTCGGTATATGAAAAACTTGATGAAAAAGATTGAAAGGCGAGCTTCCGGATTCCTCCGGTTGATTTATCCTTTTGACCTCGAAATAGCCGAGTCTTGAGAAAACCTGTTTTCCTGTCGGCACTCTTGAATCCGTTTCGATGAATTTTTTGATTACGAAGGAAACAGCTATCTTTGTCGCAATGAAATGATGTGCCGTTTCTTGTAATCGGTTGTTCTTCTGTGAAGTAAGTTGTTTCATAATTCCATTGAATTAAAAATAAGTTTTAATATAAATAATGAAGAAATGAGTAAGGTCGCGCTAATTACCGGCATCACGGGCCAAGACGGGTCATTCTTGGCAGAGTTTCTAATCGACAAAGGCTATGAAGTACACGGAATTATCCGTCGCTCTTCTTCTTTCAACACCGGACGAATCGAACATCTCTACTTGGACGAATGGGTGCGCGACATGAAAAAAGACCGATTGGTAAGTTTGCACTATGGAGACATGACCGATTCCAGTTCATTGATTCGTATCATTCAACATGTTCAGCCCGATGAAATTTACAATCTGGCAGCTCAGAGTCACGTGAAAGTTTCTTTTGATGTGCCCGAATATACAGCAGAAGCCGATGCCATCGGTACGCTCCGCATGTTGGAGGCGGTGCGCATCTTGGGCATGGAGAAGAAAACGAAAATTTATCAGGCTTCTACTTCCGAACTGTATGGACTGGTACAGGAAGTTCCGCAGAAAGAAACCACGCCATTTTATCCGCGCTCACCTTATGGTGTGGCCAAGCAATACGGTTTCTGGATCACCAAAAACTATCGCGAGAGCTATGGCATGTTTGCCGTAAACGGCATCTTGTTCAACCATGAAAGTGAACGCAGGGGAGAAACTTTCGTGACTCGTAAAATTACATTGGCAGCGGCACGCATCGCTCAAGGTTTTCAGGATAAACTTTATCTGGGGAACTTGGATGCTTTGCGAGATTGGGGATACGCCAAAGATTACGTGGAGTGCATGTGGCTGATTCTTCAACACGATACTCCTGAAGACTTCGTGATTGCAACGGGAGAATATCACAGCGTGCGCGACTTTGCCACGCTGGCCTTTCGTGAAGTGGGCATCAGCCTGAGATGGGAAGGAGAAGGCGTGAACGAAAAAGGGATAGATACGGCTACCGGAAAGGTTCTTGTGGAGGTCGATCCCAAGTATTTTCGTCCGGCCGAAGTAGAACAATTATTGGGTGATCCCACAAAGGCCAAAACTCTTTTGGGCTGGAATCCGAGAAAAACTTCGTTCGAAGAGTTGGTGAAAATCATGGTGGCCCACGATATGCGCTTCGTCAAGAAGTTGCATTTGCGTGCCTGCATGGATAAAGAATCGGAGTAAAAGACATCATGTTAGACAAGCATACGAAAATATATGTGGCCGGGCATCGCGGACTGGTGGGATCGGCCATTTGGAAGAATTTAGAACAGCGCGGATTCCATAATCTGGTCGGTCGCACACACGGAGAACTTGACTTGATGGATCGGCTTGCGGTGAAAACTTTTTTCGATGAAGAGCGGCCTGAAGCGGTAGTATTGGCTGCGGCTCATGTGGGGGGGATTATGGCCAACTCGCAATATCGCGCCGATTTCATTTATAGAAACTTGCAAATTCAGCAGAATGTAATCGGAGAAAGTTTCGCGCACGGAGTGAAAAAACTGCTCTTTTTGGGCAGCACCTGTATTTATCCTCGCGAAGCGCCTCAGCCCATGTGCGAAGAGACTTTGTTGACATCGCCGTTGGAATATACCAATGAACCTTATGCGATTGCAAAGATTGCGGGATTGAAAATGTGCGAAAGTTTCAACCTGCAATACGGGACGAATTATATTGCCGTGATGCCGACCAACCTGTACGGTCCCAATGATAACTTTCATTTGGAAAACAGTCATGTCTTGCCGGCCATGATCCGAAAGATTCATTTAGCCAAATGCCTGAGTGAAGGAAATTGGGAGGCGATACGTAAAGACATGCAACTGAGGCCGGTGGAAGGAATAAGCGGAAACCACTCTGAAACGGAGATTGCACAAACGCTGAGCAAATATGGCATTACGGCGGAAGCCGTTACGCTTTGGGGTACGGGGAAGCCGATGCGTGAATTTCTGTGGAGCGAGGACATGGCCGATGCCAGTGTGCACGTGTTGCTGAACGTGAATTTTCAGGATACCTATGCACCCGGAACGAAGGAAATCAGAAACTGCCACATCAATGTAGGAACGGGAAAAGAGATAAGTATCCGTGAAGCTGCGGAAACAATAGCCTCCGAAGTGGGATTTAATGGAAAATTGATATGGGATGCCTCAAAACCCGACGGCACTATGCGCAAATTGACAGACGTTTCCAAATTACACGGTTTGGGATGGCATCATCGCGTAGAGATCGAAGAAGGAATCCGCCGATTGTATGCGTGGTACGGACAGGGCATCTGCATCAATCATCAGTCTTGACCAATCGTATCGTTTTTTTCGGAACATATTGTAAATAAAGGAAAAACAGAAGCCTTACCCGGTTCATTCACTGCATGGGTGAGGCTTCTTTCATATTGTGTCGTTTGGGAGCGAAAGGCATCGGGTGTTTTAGTTTGTTAATTGAAAAACATATTGCCGTTTTCATACGTTTCGGTAAAAGAATAATCCTGATATTATTATCCGTCAATTCAATCATTATTATAGTTCAGTTTATACATGGAGATCATAAAGAGGAACGGAGCTTCCGAACTTTACAACAAAGAGAAAATAGCCATAGCTATACAGAAAAGTTTTGCCAGTACGGGGCATGAAATCCAACGCGAAACCATCTACGGAATGGTGGAAGAAGTGGAACGATTCGTTGTGGGAGATTCTGCCAATCGGCACGTGGAGAAAATACAGGATGAGGTGGAGCGCATACTCATGGAGCACGGTTACTACGCCGAGGCCAAGAACTACATCCTTTATCGTTTTCAGCGTACCGAAAGAAGAAAGGCTGTTGTCGGTATTGTGGAGTACGTGGGTGACGAAGAGATCAGAGATACTTTACGCGAAATACAACATGATTTTGCCGGACCGGAATACAATTTGACCATCTTGGCCGAGAAATTTTCCGGCTTCTGCAAACCTGACATGAAAGAGGATGAAAGGCTCAACGCGCTGATTAAAGCCGCTGTTGAACTGACTACGGAAGAGGCTCCCGACTGGGAATTTATAGCCGCCCGCCTGTTAAACTTCCGCTTATCGAAAACGTTACGCCGGCAAGAAGAGAAAACCGGCATTCGTTCATTCTATGATAAACTGTGCTATCTGACCGAAGAGGGTCTTTATGGAAGTTATATTCTCCACAATTACTCGCAGCAGGAAATCGAAGAAGCGGCCGGGTTCATCTGTCCTGAACGAGACAAGCTGTTCAATTATTCCGGACTGGATTTGCTGGTGAAACGATACCTCATCCGGACGCGATTCCATCAGCCATTGGAATCGGTACAAGAGATGTATTTGGGCATCGCCCTTCATCTGGCCATGCCCGAAACGGCAAACCGTTTGAATTGGGTGCGTAAGTTCTACGATCTGCTTAGCCGCCTTGAGGTAACTATGGCCACTCCGACGCTCGCCAATGCCCGTAAACCCTATCATCAGCTTTCCAGTTGCTTCATTGATACGGTTCCCGATAATCTTGAAGGCATCTATCGCAGCATTGACAATTTTGCGATGGTGAGCAAGTTTGGCGGTGGTATGGGACTCTATTTCGGGAAAGTGCGTGCCGCCGGAGGCAATATTCGCGGCTTCAAAGGAGTGGCCGGCGGAGTGGTTCGGTGGATGAAATTGGTGAACGATACGGCCGTGGCCGTAGATCAATTAGGAATGCGTCAGGGGGCTGTGGCCGTTTATCTGGATGTCTGGCATAAAGACCTTCCTGAATTTTTGCAGTTGCGTACCAACAACGGAGATGACCGTATGAAAGCGCACGACATTTTCCCTGCTGTATGTTATCCGGATCTGTTCTGGAAGATGGCCAAAGAAGACCTGAACCAGCAATGGTATTTGTTCTGTCCCAATGAGATCATGAATATCAAAGGATATTGTCTGGAAGATTATTACGGAGAAGAATGGGAAAAGCGTTATCGGGATTGTGTGCGTGATGCGCGACTCTCCAAGAGAAGCATAAGCCTGAAAGATATCGTTCGTTTGGTGTTGCGTTCGGCCGTAGAAACAGGGACGCCGTTTACGTTCAATCGTGATGTGGTAAACCGTGCCAACCCCAATCCGCATAAAGGCATCATTTACTGTTCCAATCTCTGTACCGAAATCGCTCAGAACATGGCCCCCATTGAAGCCGTATCTACCGAAGTGCGTACGGAAGAAGGCGATACGGTAGTGGTAAAGACCGTTCGCCCGGGTGACTTTGTGGTGTGCAATCTGGCCAGTTTGTCGTTAGGTCACCTGCCCTTGGAGGACGATGAGCAGATGAAGGATAAAGTAGCCACTGTGGTTCGCGCATTGGACAATGTGATTGATCTGAATTTTTATCCTGTGCCTTTTGCGCAGATCACCAAT
The DNA here is from genome assembly GCA_041855645.1 of Bacteroides sp. Taxonomy (GTDB): domain Bacteria; phylum Bacteroidota; class Bacteroidia; order Bacteroidales; family Bacteroidaceae; genus Bacteroides. Next base: position 21,851 of record JBHAEN010000095.1, read on the forward strand.
CATCGTTACCGAAGCATCGGGCTGGGAGTGAGCGGGTACCATCATGCACTGGCCGTACGCGGTATTCGTTGGGAGAGCGAAGAGCACCTTCGCTTTGCCGATGAGGTGTTCGAGCGAATCAACTATGCGGCCATCGAAGCCAGCACGGAACTGGCTCGTGAGAAAGGACGCTATCCTTATTTTGAAGGCAGTGACTGGGAAAACGGCGATTATTTCGATAAACGCGGCTACGACTCGCCTGCATGGAAAGAATTGGCCGGCAAAGTGAGTCGTCAGGGTATGCGAAATGCTTATTTGTTGGCCATTGCCCCTACCAGCAGTACGGGTATCATAGCCGGTACGACGGCAGGGGTCGACCCGGTGATGAAGCGTTTCTTTCTCGAAGAAAAGAAAGGCTCCATGTTGCCACGTGTGGCTCCGGCATTATCCGATAAGACGTATTGGATGTACAAAGGGGCCTATCAGCTCGATCAGGAATGGAGCATACGTGCATCGGGAGTACGGCAACGGCATATCGATCAGGCCCAAAGCATGAATCTCTATATTACAAACGAATTTACCATGCGCCAATTGCTCAATCTCTATCTGCTGGCGTGGGAGAGCGGGGTGAAAACAATCTATTACGTGCGCAGCAAATCACTCGAAGTGGAAGAGTGCGAAAGTTGCGCTTCATAATCGGGAAGACAAATCATTAAGTAACTATAATATGGAAGCTAAGAGACTTAAAAAGAACTCGCTCTTTAATCCTGAGGGCGATGCGGAAGTGCGTTTACGTCGCATGATCGGGGGAAACACTACAAACCTGAACGATTTCAACAACATGCGCTACAAATGGGTGAGTGACTGGTATCGACAGGCCATGAACAATTTTTGGATTCCCGAAGAAATCAATCTGACGCAGGATACGAAAGACTATCAATGCTTGGAACGTGCAGAACGCACGGCTTACGACAAGATTCTCAGTTTTCTGGTTTTTCTCGATTCGTTGCAAAGCAACAATTTACCTACCATCAGCGAATACATCACGGCAAATGAAGTGAATCTGTGTCTGCACATTCAGGCTTTTCAGGAATGTGTGCACAGTCAGAGTTATAGTTACATGCTCGACACCATTTGCAGCCCCGAAGAACGGAACGATATTCTTTATCAGTGGAAAACAGACGAGCATTTGCTTCGGCGAAATAAGTTCATCGGTAACTGCTACAATGAATTTCAAGAGAGTCAAGACGGCTTTACATTGATGAAAACGCTGATTGCCAATTATATTCTTGAGGGTATTTACTTTTACAGCGGTTTCATGTTCTTTTATAACTTGAGCCGGAACGGAAAAATGCCGGGTTCCGCTCAAGAAATTCGGTACATCAATCGCGACGAGAACACTCACTTGTGGTTATTTCGCAATATCATTCTCGAATTGAAAAAGGAGGATCCCGAACTGTTTACACCCGACAAGGTGAAAGTGTACGAGGAGATGATGAGGGAAGGAGTGCGCCAAGAAATAGAGTGGGGGCAGTATGTTATCGGAGATGATATCCAGGGGCTTAACCGGAGAATGATTTCGGATTATATTCATTTCTTGGGGAATCTTCGCTGGACGAGTCTGGGATACGAACCTCTGTACGAGGACAATCGCAAGGAACCCGAAAGCATGCACTGGGTGTCGCAATACTCTAATGCGAATATGGTGAAAACCGATTTCTTCGAAGCCAAAAGCACAGCTTATGCCAAGAGTACGGCCTTGGAAGACGACCTCTAAATTCTTGTCTTGTTGCTCCTTATATCGTCAAAGAAAAAGAGGCATCATAATAGATTTTAGACACTGTTTCCCCAAAGTGTAGAAAGATGAAAAACTACAGGAAGAAGATTCTTGTAGTTTTTTTCTTTTCCGGCCCTCTTGTTAATGTAGGCCATAAAAGGCGAACTGCCTGTTGATTCCGGGCTTCTTTAGTACATTCCCTTCGCTCTCACTCCCGATGCCTTGCATTCCTGTTTCAACAGTTTCAAATTGATTCGGCAAAACAAGTCTTGATTAAACAAAAAGAGTCCGGTGCAATACCGAACTCTTTCTGTCACAAGTTGCTAAGTTGATTTCGCCCATTTTGGAGCACTTGAAAAGAGATTTTTATTTCTTTTTAAGTTCTTCAAAGATGAGGCTTTCCAATTCTTCGGCCAATTCGGGATTGTCCATGATGCACTGTTTGGCGGCATCGCGGCCTTGCCCCAATTTAGTGTCGTTGTAACTGTACCAAGCACCGCTTTTCTTGATGATCCCCAAATCCGTGCCTAAGTCAATGATCTCGCCCGAACGGGAAATTCCTTCACCGAACATGATATCGAACTCGGTACGACGGAACGGAGGCGCCACTTTGTTCTTTACCACTTTAACTTTCGTTTGTTTGCCAAGCACTTCTTCTCCGTCTTTAATCGGAGTGCTCGGGCGGATGTCCAAACGTACGGAGGCATAGAACTTCAGGGCGTTACCACCTGTGGTCGTTTCGGGATTGCCGAACATGACGCCGATTTTTTCGCGCAATTGGTTGATGAAGATGCAAGTCGTTCGCGTCTTGCTGACGGATGCCGTCAACTTACGCAAGGCCTGAGACATCAGACGGGCTTGCAAACCTACCTTGTTCTCGCCCATATCGCCTTCTATTTCCGATTTGGGAGTCAGCGCAGCCACAGAGTCGATGACGATGATGTCGATGGCGGAAGAGCGAATCAGCTGTTCGGCAATCTCCAACGCCTGTTCGCCATTGTCGGGTTGGGAAATCCAAAGATTATCAATGTCGACGCCCAATTTGGCGGCGTAGAAGCGGTCGAAGGCATGTTCGGCATCGATGAATGCGGCGATGCCTCCTGCTTTTTGCGCTTCGGCGATGGCGTGAATGGCCAATGTGGTCTTCCCTGAAGATTCCGGACCGTAGATTTCGATGATGCGGCCGCGGGGATATCCGCCGACGCCCAAGGCCACGTTCAACCCTATGGACCCCGTGGGGATTACTTCGATTTGTTCGACGCTTTCGTCGCCCATCTTCATGATGGAGCCCTTGCCGAAGTTCTTTTCTATTTTTTCCATCGCGGCTTGCAGAGCTTTCAGCTTTTCGGCGGGAGCCTGTTTGTTGGCCGCTTCAAAATTCAATTCGTCTTTTTTTGCCATATTGTTTTTCTTGTTTAGGGGGTGAGTTAGGGGAGAATCTGTGAAGCGTGGGCTTTCGTACTGACTTCTTTGGGGGAGATGATGCGTTCCACGACGCCCTCTTCGTTGAGGAGAAACGTTGTTCTGAACGTGCCCATATAAGCACGTCCGTACAGTTTCTTCTCACCCCACACTCCGAAAGTTTCTACCAGTTTCTTGTCCGTATCGGCAATCAGTGTGAAGGGAAGCGCGTATTTCTCGATGAATCGTTGGTGCGATTTCGCATTGTCCACGCTTACTCCGATGACTTCATAGCCCGCCCGACGCAATTCGGCGTAGTTGTCGCGCAAGTCGCATGCCTGTGCCGTGCATCCCGAAGTGTTGTCTTTGGGATAGAAATAAAGCACGATTTTGCGGCCGCGATAGGCACTCAGGCGGATTTCTTCGCCTTTTTCATTGAGCCCCAGTACTTCCGGAGCCCGGTCTCCTACGTTTATCATTGTCTGCTTATCTATATATAGGTGTGCCGCGCAGGCGGATTATAATTCGAGATCTTTGTCGAATTCCTCATGCCAAGGCAATCCTTGTTTGTTGAGTTGTTCCATGAACGGATCCGGATTGAATTCTTCCACGTTGTTCACGCCGGGGCGATTCCATTCGCCCTTGAAGAACATCATGGCGCCGATCATGGCCGGTACGCCCGTGGTGTAGCTTACGGCCTGCATGCCGGTTTCCTTATATGCTTCCTGATGACTGCAATTGTTGTAGACGTAGTAGGTGCGTTCTTTTCCGTCTTTTATGCCGCGAATGCGACAGCCGATGGAGGTTTCGCCTTCGTAGTTCTCGCCCAAATCCTGCGGGTTGGGGAGTACGGCCTTGAGGAATTGCAGCGGAACGATTTTCGTACCGTTATAGTCCACCTCGTCGATGCGTGCCATACCGATGTTCTGAATGACGCGAAGATGGGTCAGATACTCTTGTCCGAACGTCATCCAGAAGCGTGCGCGCTTGATGGTGGGGAAATTTTTGACGAGCGATTCCAACTCTTCGTGGAAGAGCAGGTATGAATCGCGCGGTCCGATGTTGGGATACGTCAGGTCTTTATGGATTTCCAGAGGTTTGGTTGTCACCCATTGACCGTTTTCGTAATAGCGTCCGTTCTGCGTGATTTCTCGGATGTTGATTTCGGGATTGAAGTTTGTGGCGAATGCTTTATGGTGATTTCCGGCATTGCAGTCGACGATGTCGAGATAATGAATCTCGTCGAAATAATGCTTGGCGGCGTATGCCGTGAAAATGCCGCTTACGCCCGGATCGAATCCGCATCCCAGAATGGCCGTCAGCCCGGCTTCTTTGAAGCGTTCGTGATAGGCCCATTGCCAGCTGTATTCGAAGTGTGCCTCGTCTTTGGGCTCGTAGTTGGCCGTGTCCAGATAGTTTACTCCGGCTTTCAGACAGGCTTCCATGATGGTCAGGTCTTGGTAAGGCAAGGCCACGTTGATGACCATTTCGGGCTTGAAATCGTTGAACAATGCCACGAGTTCGTCTACGCTGTCGGCATCTACTTTCGCCGTCTTGATGTTCGGCTTCCCGATGGCTTCAACTATTTTATCGCATTTTTCTTTCGTTCGGCTGGCGATCATGATGTCCGTAAATACGTCGGCGTTCTGTGCCACCTTGTGTGCCACCACGGTTCCGACACCGCCTGCACCGATAATAAGAACTCTACCCATTTTGATGAATGTTGTTTTATATGTAAAAAATAGGAATGGTTATCGGGCAAATATACTGTATTTTTTCAGAACATCATGGATGGCCGGCTATTTTTCGGGGCAACTGCGTCAAAATAGCACGTCTTTGTGTGATGAGCGTCCGCCGAACCGGGTTCGAGATCAATCTCAAGGCATGGTTAAGTTTTTGATAGACAATGTTGAGGGGTAACTACGCGGTCACTGTGCATCCGTTGGCTTCCGCTTGTTCGCCGCGCATTTCCTTTCGCTGCATAAAGTTGTTCGTCGGCCTGCACTTTCCTTTTCGTCGGCCTGCACCCTCTTTTTCGTTGGGGTGCAGGTTCTTTTTCGTTGGGGTGCAGACCAACGAATAATTGTATGCATACGCAGACTTTGTCCTTTTCGGTGGAGAATGGCGAACAATTTACTGATAAACATTGTGTTATTCGATTTGAAACACCTCCGCGACCCATTTCCCGGAGCTATCGGTTGATATTGTCGGCATGTTGGTCTTGCGAAGTCCGTAATGCCTCTCCCGGCAGTTGCTTCGGCATGTCAAAGTATTACGCCCCGTCAATCGTCGAACTGACTTTTTGGCAGAAAATGTGACATCCTCATGAACCCGATTCTTTTGGCATGTGCTTTGCTCCTGAATAAGCGTTCCGCCGAGCCGTTCTTCGGAGCGGGCGGACCATTACAAAAGAAAACAAATCAAATAAATAAGAAAGGAATAACTATTATGGGAAAAATTATTGGAATTGACTTAGGAACTACCAACTCATGCGTTTCTGTTTTTGAAGGAAACGAACCGGTAGTCATCGCAAACAGCGAAGGCAAACGCACCACGCCCTCGATCGTGGCTTTTGTCGACGGCGGCGAACGCAAGGTGGGCGATCCTGCCAAGCGTCAGGCCATCACGAATCCGAAACGTACCATCTTCTCCATCAAGCGTTTCATGGGAGAAACGTGGGATCAGGTGCAGAAAGAAGTGTCTCGCGTACCCTACAAGGTGGTAAAGGGAGACAACAACACGCCTCGCGT
>JBHAEN010000096.1:0-6027 GCA_041855645.1 Bacteroides sp.
GTTTCGATGACGTGTTTATCGTCTGCCAACGGATAGTCGCGCAGGTTACCATATCCGTAGCAGTGGAAGTCGCGTCCGCGAAGCGGGGAACTTCCTCGCCCACCGACACAAACGACAACGCAGCCCAGTTGCGCAAGCGAGTGATTTCCATTGTCGTCAAGTGTGAAAGAGCGGGGTATCTGGTCGTCCTGCGGTCCGGGATACACGTTGCTGATGACGGGATATTTCTTCGCACTGTCCAGACATGCGGGCAGATACATCACGCCATGCAGGTCTGTCTTCCCGTCTGCGGCTTTCACCGTGAAGAGCACGGGAGGTTGCCATCCGGCCCGGCGAAGCACGCTGCTGTCGGCCTCGGCCACGAAGTGCGAACGGGAGGGACGGGCGATGGAGAACACCCGCATGCGGGGCATCATGTCCATCCTCGAATAGAGATCGACGGCGTATTGGCGGTCGTCGCTGAAGACCAGTTCGTGATTCCCGTCGTCCGGTGTCAGCAAGGTCTGCTCCGTTTTATCGAGCGAGGCCTTATAGTAATGGCAATAATAAGGGTTCACACCTTTCCGGCCGCCGTATGCGGCAAAGACGATTTCCCGGCGGATACTGTCGACGTGAAGAATACGACCGGCCACCAGACTGTCACCTTGCGTGACCCGACGCAGCAAGCGGCCTTCACCGTCGTAAAGATAATATTGTCCGAACCCGGTACGTTCCGACCACCAAAGTATCCGATGCCCGTTGTCGATGATCCGGCAGTTGAACAACGACTTGTTCAGGTGCGGAGTAACCTCTTCCGAAATCAGTTCGGCAACGGTTCCGGTCTTCGTGCATACCCGACAAAGGTCTACACGATCGGCTTTGCGGGAAGTGCGGATAAAATACATCGACGACGGTGTCCGCGTGGCAAGCGTATAGACCTCCTGATCGGGATACTTGTCGATGGGCAACCAGCTCGTCTGTCCGCAATCGGCATTATGCCAAAACAAACGATACTGTGCCACAGACTTATCACCGGGCATGGGCATGCGATACGTGTGGGCTTGAGGACGCCCCTTCGTCAACGAGCGGACAAGGGTCATCTCTCCCACTCCGCTAAGGTCGTGAAGAAGATACACGTAAGAATGCCCCACCCAGAAGCCCCGCGCCCTGTTTGCGGCCGTATCAAGATTTGCCGTTCCGGTGTAGGAGGCGTGTTCGCGTCCGTCGTCGGTCAGTTGGCGGATGCTTCCCGTAAGGTTGTTTCGCACAAGCAGGTTATGTCCGCTTCCGAGCATCGTAAAGAGCGAATCGCTCGTATGACAACGGTCGCGTCCCGCCGGACGTCGCTCGGCCTCCGCTTGCCCGGGAGCTTCGGAGAGCTTTCCTTCCGAGAGGGTGTAGACCAAACGTTTGCCCGCTCTGGAGAGGTAGAAGCGCGACAAGTCTTTGCCTTCAAAACGAATCCCGTAAAGGGGAATGCGGGCGGCATCGAGCGTATCGCCCACGAGCCGGGCATACTGCTCGACGAAAGCGGGTTTATCGGCAATCAATTCCCTTTGCCTGCCCGTTCGCGCATCGACGAGGTAATGATGCCTGACGCCGTTACGCTCAATCGGGTAGTAAAAAGCGTGATTGCCGCGTATCCACGTGGGATATATCCGTCCGCCTTCAAAAAGCGGTTCCAAGGAAGAGGCCGAAAATCGCTCGACGGCATCCCAGCGGGCATCTTGTCCGTAAACGTTAAGGCCGGCCGATAAAAGAAAGCATAAGGTTAGCTTTTGCCCCGCCGCACGAAAGACCGGAAAAGCGGGAAGAGAAATACCAAAGTTTTTCAAAATGGTGCAAATATTGCGTTTCAAGTTAAGGATCGTTGAAAAAAGAAAGCACAAATTTACATCTTTTATTTGAATTACCCTTCATACGGTACGAGAAATTTACACAATCCGGATTCAACCGCCGATAAAGCGGCCTTTCCTCAACGTCGAGCCGGATTTCGCCACACGTCCGGCGTACAGGATTTTCATGCTTGTTTTGTCTGCTCATTTTACCATTATCGACATTCCGTTTTTCCCCTACTGTTTTTATCGAAGAAAAGAACTTACAATTTATTTTAATCTTCCGATTCTGCTTTTTCATCAATAAAAGGGGGTTTTTAGCAAAACGGTCTTTTCGTTTTTTCTAAAACGATATCCAGGCCGTTTAAACGAAAATACTCCGTTTTTTCAACAAAAAAGGCTGCAAAATCCCGCAGGATTTGCAGCCTTTCGCCCTATATGGAAGCCTCTCACGCCGGGTTTTAACCGGAGAGAATACTCGTTTTGTCCGAATTGATTACTTTTTCTCTTCTCATAATTTGTGCGGAATACTATTGTGCGGGAACAAAGATAAGAAAAGGCCTGAAATAATCGGTGCGGTTTTCGGGTACGGATTCTGAATCGCCGGTTCGCAACCTCTTCCGGTGTCGGGCTTGGGCAAATGGAAGAGGCTCTTTGCCGCAACGGACATATCGGGGATTCGACGCGACACCCCCTGTCGGCAGAGACCGAAATATGCGGAGAAATAGAAAACGGTATCTCTTTTTATTGTAATTTTGGCGAACTTTATCAGTTGTCTTCGTCCCATGATTCTATTGAGTTTTGACATTGAAGAATTTGACGTTCCGCGTGAACATGGCGTCGAGTTGCCAATGGATGAGCAAATCCGCATTTCCACGGAAGGAACCCACCGCATTTTGGATTGCCTGAAGGCCCACGGTGTGAAAGCCACGTTTTTCTGCACGGCAAATTTCGCTTTGCGCTCGCCCGACGTCGTGCGCCGCATCGTGGCCGAAGGACATGAACCGGCTTCGCACGGTTATTACCATTGGACTTTTGAACCGGCCGACCTGAAAGCCTCGAAAGAAGTGCTGGAAGAACTCACCGGAACCACCCTCCACGGCTATCGGCAGGCGCGTATGATGCCTGTTTCCGACGAAGAGATACGGCGGGCGGGATATACCTACAACTCGTCGCTGAATCCCACTTTCATTCCCGGACGCTACATGCATCTTTCCGCGCCGCGCACCTGCTTCATGAAAGAGGTGTTGCAGATTCCCGCTTCGGTGACACCCCTCGTCCGTTTCCCGCTGTTTTGGCTGTCGTGTCACAATCTGCCTCTGAGGCTCTACTTGTGGCTCTGCCGACGCACGTGGAGGCATGACGGCTATCTGGTGACTTATTTCCATCCGTGGGAGTTTTATCCGCTGAACGAACATCCGGAATTGAAACTGCCGTTCATCGTTCGCCGTCATTCGGGCGAGGACATGGTCGAGCGGCTCGACCGCTTCATCGGGTACTTCAAGCGAGAAGGAGCAGAGTTCGGAACCCTTGCATCCTTTGCCGGACAAAGAAAAAATCAACTTCATAACACATAGACAATGATGATAAAACTCGGTATCGTATCGCCCTGCTACAACGAAGAAGCCGTGCTTCCCGTTTCGGCGGAACGCCTCGGTGCGGTTCTCGACCGATTGGTCGGGGCCCGTAAGATTTCGCCCGAAAGTTTTGTGCTTTACGTCAACGACGGCAGTCGCGACCGCACATGGGAGGTGATTACCCGCCTCTATCGTGAGACGCCCTATGTCTGCGGTCTTAATCTGGCCGGCAATGTGGGCCATCAAAACGCAATCATGGCCGGAATGATGACGGCCAAGGAGATGTGTGACGCGGTCATTACCATCGACGCCGATCTGCAAGACGACTTGAATGCCATCGAAGAGATGGTCGACCGTCATGCCGAAGGCTACGACATCGTCTACGGCGTGAAGGTTTCGCGCCAAGGCGACTCCTTTTTGAAACGGAATATAGCCGTTACTTTTTACAAACTTCAGGAGGCGATGGGCGTGAAAGCCATTTTCAATCATGCCGATTTTCGACTGATGAGCCGGAGGGCATTGGAACAGCTTTCCCGTTTCACGGAGCGCAATTTGTATCTGCGCGGTCTCGTGCCGATGATCGGCTACCCCTCGGCCACGGTGGACGATGTCATCAGTCCGCGCACGGCGGGCCGGTCGAAATATACTTTCCGGAAAATGCTTTCGCTGGCGATGAACGGCATTACTTCGTTTTCCACCAAGCCCATTACGTTGATTCTTACAACGGGCTTCTTTTTCCTTATCATCAGCCTGCTGATGTCCGTCTACATTCTTTTCTCCTATTGGGATCACGTCGCCGTGCCGGGATGGACCTCGCTGATGCTGTCGCTCTGGTTCATCGGGAGCATTCTGTTGCTGGCCATCGGCGTGGTGGGGCAATACATCGGAAAGATCTATATCGAAGTGAAGAATCGCCCGCTGTACACTGTCGAATCACTGCTTTGCGACAAAAAGGTCAGTGAAACGACCTTCCGCAGTGGCGCGAATGAACCGAAATCCAATTCTTAAAGGTCTCAGTACATGATGGATAAGAACATTTGTAAATCCTATTTCCGAACCTCTTTCACAATCTCCCGCCGCTTGACATTGGGGCTGTTGTTATCAATGCTTGCCGACGTGGTTGAGGTCAAAGCTCAAAGTTGTCTGATAGAAGCCGAGAAGTTCCGCCATCACGGCGGCTGGCGCGTGGAACGAGACGAGCAGGCTTCCGACAAATCCCTGCTCATGGTGGCGGGCGGTGGCAGCAGTGCGGCCGACGGTATCACGGTAATCGCCGTTAGGCAAGCCGGCGACTATGTTGTATGGAGCCGTACCAAAGATTTTAAATCGCAATCGCCCCGTACCCGTATATCCCGTTTAGTCATAAATGGCGTCGAATTGGAGAAGCAGGGAATGCACGGACAAGACGGCTTTCATTGGGAAAGAGTGGGGAAGCTCTTCTTGAACAAGGGCAATCATGTACTTATTGCCCGCGATGTCAATGCCAATTACGCGCGTCTCGATGCAGTATTGCTTACCGTCGATGAGTCAATGGATCCCAACAAGCTGTCGATGAGCCGTTTGAAAGGATATGAAATACAACCCGTGGCCACCACTGTCGAAGGCCATGATCATGTGACGGTGATGCGTCCCCAACCCGTAATCGATCCGTCCGAAACGCCCGTGCATCGCTTCTCCAACGGTTTACTACGCGTAGACTTGCATAAGGTCGGCGATGAACTATTGCATAAGACCTCTGTTTGTGTCGACGGGAAATGGGTAAGCGTGCTTCCTACTCAAGCCGACCATGGATTTTACCTCCTCAAATCCGAAAGGCCAGGACTTAATTTCGGTTCCTTTTGGCCTGCATGGACTGATGTCCGTGCCCGCAAATTACATGTAAACGGTAAGGAATATCCCGTTTACGATCCTGCGGACATGAAAAATCCTTTTCGTTGCGGAGAAGTTCAGGAAATAAAGACCTATCGCTGCGAGCCACTTGATGACCATAAGTTTAGACTCTATCACCGCACCGCCGACGGCGAGGAATTGACTTCTCTGTGGTCATTAGCTCCCGGTGCCTTTTATGCGAATGCCGCTTTCGAGTTGCCGATCAAGCAAACGAAGTATTACAGCATAGCTGTGGGGGCGTTGCAGGAACAGGACGAAAGTGCGGTGAGTAATGTGCTTTTGTCGCCGATGTACGCCTTTCGTCGTTTTCCGGAAACTCCCCATATGTTGCCGATGGCTCTCACGCCCCAACCCGTATGTATGGTGGAAACCGGAAATCTCACGTCTTTCATCACCGGCGATCCGGAAAGCTTTTCCCGCTCATGGGGTGCATACGACATGGGCTTTTCCTTGAAAAACGCCAATGACAAGATACAGCCTGTGGCCTTTTCACCCATTCTGGGGCGTCCCGATTCCCATCTTCAGGCAGGAGCCGTGTTGCGGAAGACCTTTAAAATAGGGCTTGTTCCCGGTGGTTGGCCGGGTACGTTGCAATACGTATCGGACAGTATCTTTCGTGTACGTGATTACCGCCGGCAAACCGTATCCATGACCGATGCCGTATTTCGCATGATCAATCTTCTCAAACACGACGAGGCTTGCGGATGGGAGAAAGGAATGCGCGGATTCCTCGACATCGAGAGTAA
>JBHAEN010000097.1:0-6372 GCA_041855645.1 Bacteroides sp.
GCCGCGACAGGAACAGGAACTGGAGTTTACGGCCATCGGCCTGCATGTGGCCGACAAATGGCGGCTGTACGGAGAATTTGCCTATCGGCGCGGCAATGCCGACAGCGTGAAGTGGCTGCTGAGCGAACTGCCGGAGAATGGGATGCCCTATTACTTTGCCTCGCCCAACGCGGGCGACTGGAGGACGGAACGCTACGACCTGAAAGGAGTGTTCGACCTGAATCTGTTCAAAACCCTGAATGTCGGGGCCTCCGTCGAAGTCAGGTATTTCAACGGCGCGCGCACCAACGATCCGCGTCCTTCGGCCGAAAGTTACCGTTCCCGTTATCACCTCTTTGCCTCGTACAGCGTGCTGAAGACGAAACTTTCCGCCATGGCGGGATTCGGATACGGAACGGGCGACAATCATATCGTTTTCAATCATTCGGGAAATGATCAGGTGTTGGCCTACATGCCTTACGAGTTTATGGGCTACGGCATGACCCGAAAGACACAGACATTTCATAATCGTGACCTTGAAACGGATTGTTATTCCCGCCACTTTGCCCTGCAAGCCCATCGGATGTGGAACAATCACGAACTTTGGTTGCGCGTAGGTTTCGACAGAACGCAAGACACCATCCGTCGCAGCCGGAGCAAAAACATAGAACGCAGCACACTCTCCATATACACGGAAAACCGGAAAACGGCGGAGGCCGGATGGGCGTGGCAATATGCACCGCACATCCATCTTCATGTGCTGGGTACGTTTCAGACGGCAGACGGTTTCGATAACCTGATCAACATCTTGAAAGGGCAAAAAAATTACGTGTATCACGCCACGCGGATGAGCCTGAAAGCCCTTCTCACCCGGGAATCAAGCGCCTTGCGCACGGACTGCGGCCTCGCGTTGTCGTTGCGGAGAGAACGGAAACAAGACGGATCGACGGAGCACGATTACCGACAGAGCGAATGGGAGGCAACCCTCTATTGGGGACAAAATCGCAAGCTGCGCCGGGGTTATCGTTTCTTTTACACCGCCACTCAAGGCCTTATGCTCCCTGCGGCCGAGCTCAACTATCCGGATGCGCAGGAAAATATATTCACGACCGAATTCGCCCTGCCCGTCCGCGACTATTACCGTATGCCGCGAAGCCGTACGACCCTTTGCCTCGGAACGGGGAAAGAACTGAGCGGAAAATACTTCCTTGCCTTCACCCTCGATTACGGTTTGGAGCTGGCTCTGTGCCGTGAGGAACGTGTTCCCGGCAGCGTGCGCCATCAACTGAAGGCTGCCGTTCATCTGGATTTCTAATGCGGTTTGTCCGATAAAATCGCATTGCCGGCTTTTTTTGTTCTTCTTGACATTTTTGCTTCCCTTTTCTTGCATTTTTCCTCTTCAACGTCTATTTTTGGCCCGTTAACTAATTAACCAACAAAAGACTATGGATAAAATGCTTTTCTGGCTGATACCTGTTGCTTCTGTATCGGCACTCTGTTTTGCTTACTACTTTCATAAGCAGATGATGAAAGAAAGTGAGGGCACTCCTCAAATGATAAAGATAGCTGCCGCCGTGCGCAAAGGCGCGATGTCTTATCTCAGGCAGCAATACAAAGTCGTTGCTTGCGTGTTCTTGGCGTTGGTCGTCCTGTTTGCTGTCATGGCCTACGGTTTCGGTGTGCAAAACGGTTGGGTTCCCGTCGCTTTCCTGACGGGAGGTTTCTTTTCAGGGTTGTCGGGGTTTCTCGGCATGAAGACGGCCACTTATGCCTCGGCACGCACGGCCAATGCCGCGCGCGCCTCGCTCAATTCGGGATTGCGCATCGCCTTCCGAAGCGGAGCCGTGATGGGGCTTGTCGTTGTGGGGCTTGGGCTTCTCGACATCTCATTCTGGTATCTGTTGCTCAACGAGCTGATTCCCGCCGACTCGCTGACACCTACGCACAAACTTTGTGTCATCACCACGACGATGCTTACCTTCGGCATGGGAGCTTCCACTCAAGCCCTGTTTGCCCGTGTGGGAGGAGGCATTTACACCAAGGCTGCCGACGTCGGGGCCGATTTGGTGGGTAAGGTGGAAGCGGGCATTCCTGAAGATGACCCGCGCAATCCGGCGACCATTGCCGACAATGTGGGCGACAACGTGGGCGATGTGGCCGGCATGGGAGCCGACCTGTACGAGTCGTATTGCGGTTCCATCCTCGCGACGGCGGCACTGGGCGCGGCGGCTTTCATTCATTCGGGCGACACGGCGATGCAATACAAGGCGGTTGTTGCTCCGATGCTGATTGCGGCCGTGGGCATCCTGCTTTCGCTTGTGGGTATCTTCGCGGTGCGCACGAAGGAAAATGCCACAATGAAAGATTTGCTGGGCTCGTTGGCATGGGGAACGAACCTGAGTTCCGTGCTCATCGTGGGAGCCACGTATGCCATCCTTTGGTTGCTGCGCATGGATAATTGGGCGTGGATCGGTACGGCCGTGGCGGTGGGCCTGGTGGTGGGCATCGTCATCGGACGCTCTACGGAATATTACACCTCGCAAACCTATCGTCCGACGCAGAGACTCAGCGCGAGCGGGCAGACCGGTCCGGCTACCGTCATCATTTCGGGCATCGGGCTGGGTATGCTATCCACGGCTGTTCCCGTCGTTGCGGTGGTGGTGGGCATCATCGCCTCTTACCTGCTTGCTTCGGCCGGCGATTTCACCAATGTGGGCATGGGGCTTTATGGCATCGGCATCGCCGCCGTGGGTATGCTCTCCACACTCGGTATCACACTGGCGACGGACGCCTATGGACCCATTGCCGACAATGCGGGCGGAAATGCCGAAATGTCCGGGCTGGGAGCGGAGGTACGCCGGCGCACGGATGCTCTCGATTCGTTGGGCAACACCACCGCCGCCACAGGCAAAGGATTTGCCATCGGGTCGGCGGCCCTCACGGGATTGGCCTTGCTGGCTTCCTACATCGAAGAGATCCGTATCGGGCTGACGCGCCTCGGCACAACCGAACTTGTTTTTCCCGACGGCGATGCGATCAGTGTGACGAACGCCACGTTTGTCGACTTTATGAACTATTATGAGGTGAATCTGATGAATCCGAAAGTTCTCTCCGGCATGTTCCTGGGCTCCATGATGGCCTTCCTGTTTTGCGGCCTGACGATGAATGCGGTGGGGCGCGCGGCAGGACACATGGTGGACGAAGTTCGCCGGCAGTTCCGTGAGATCAAAGGCATTCTGACCGGAGATGCGGAACCCGACTATGAACGGTGTGTGGCCATTTCGACGAAAGGAGCGCAACGCGAGATGGTGATACCTTCGATCATTGCCATTATCGCCCCCATACTGACCGGTTTGGTTTTCGGTGTTCCCGGTGTGCTCGGACTGCTTGTCGGCGGATTGAGCAGCGGTTTTGTGCTCGCCATTTTCATGGCCAATGCGGGCGGAGCGTGGGACAATGCGAAGAAATACGTGGAGGAAGGCAATTTCGGCGGAAGGGGCAGCGATACCCATAAGGCCACCGTGGTGGGCGATACCGTGGGCGATCCTTTCAAAGACACTTCGGGTCCCAGCCTGAATATCCTGATCAAGCTGATGAGCATGGTGGCCATCGTCATGGCCGGACTGACCGTGGCTTGGAGTTTGTTCTAAAAACCGGAGACAGACATGGAATCGGGCGGAAACAGCCCGATTCCATGTTCCGCGACATAACGTTTCAGTTTTTCTCCGTTGTCTATTGAGGCGATTCCCGGTAAGAATACGACGGGGTGAAGCTGTCCGATGTTCTTCAGCGTCTCGAGTACGCAGTAGTCGCCGGCCAGTCCGCAGAGGTAGATTTCATGTTCGGAAGCCGTTTCGGTCAGGCTTTGGGGAAGTTCGCGGAAGGCGCCGTATTCTTCTTCCCGTTCTCCTTTCACGACGACGGAATAAGGGATTTCACACGAAAGGCAAGTCTCGAGCAAACTCCGGTCGATGGCTGCCCCGTGCGAATGTTGCACGCAATGGCGCGGCCAGACGCCGCCCTGCTCTTTGAAAGAAGGGTGGTGAGGAATGTGCCAGTCGGCCGTGAAAATCACTTCTTTCACCTGTCCTGTCTGCAACAGGCCGATGATCTGCCGGCCGGCTTGAGGCGCGCCTTGCACATAGAGCGCACCCTGCGGGTCGCAAAAATCGTACTGAAAATCGACGACGATCAAAAGTATCGGTTTCTTTGTCATGGGTTTCGGGTGTTTCAAGTGTGTCGACGAGTTTCTCCGGATCACCGCATCGCCAAGGCTCGGTTTTCGGCGGCTTCCATCTGTTCGCGCTCGCCGGGTGCTTTGTCGTTCAGCCCGCAAAGATGGAGAATGCCGTGGATGATGACGCGGTGCAGTTCGTCTTCATAGGCTGTTCCGAATTGTTCGGCATTGGTTCGCACGGTGTCGATGCTGATGAACAGGTCGCCCGCCAGACGTTTGCCTTCGCTGTAATCGAAGGTGATGATGTCCGTGTAGTAATCGTGGTCGAGGTATTGTCGGTTCACTTCGAGAATCTTCTCATCGGAACAAAATATGCAGGCAATCTCGCCCGGAATTTTTCCGTATGCCGTTGCCACGCGCTTTATCCATTCGGTGGTTTCCCGTTTCTTGATGTCCGGCATCCGTGTGCCTTCCGCTTGATAGGTTATAGCCATTTTATATCTTTTTGTGAAGAAAATACTCCGTAAAGGTAATGTTTCCCGGTAAATTAAGAAACGGCTTTCTCTTAAATTTATTTCGAAGCGTACTCCATACGTATATTCCCTGTCCCGTCTCCTCCTCTTATTCTCCCCTTCTTTATGTCCGTTTCTTTTTCCCCTCCGTCTTTCTTTGGTTGTTTTCCCCCTCCCTTGTCCCCCTTTTTCCCCTTTGCGTTGTCTTTAAAAGAGTCCGGATGTTTTCGGACGCGGGGCGGCCGTGCGGGCAACTTGTCCGGTCGGCCTGTTGTCCCGACGGTTAAAATCAACATTGTAAAACGAAAGAATAGAACCATGAAAAAATTATTAGCCTTACTTGTGCTTTGCACATGCAGTGTGTCCGCTTGGACGCAAACCCAATTCCGTTCGCTGTCTTTTGCCGAAGCCATTGCCGCGGCGAAACGCGAAAACAAACAAGTGTTCGTCGACTTCTACACCGTTTGGTGCGGTCCTTGCAAGCGGATGGCCAAAGAGGTGTTTCCGCTGAAACACGTGGGCGACTTTCTCAACGAGCGGTTTGTCTGCCTGAAGCTCGATGCCGAGCGCGAAGGCATGGAGCTGGCCCAACGTTGCGGCGTGAAGGCCTATCCCACGTTCCTGGTCTTCGACACGTCGGAGAAAGTGCTCTTGGAGATGAAGGGGGCGATGCAGGACGATGTTTTCATCGAAAAAATCAAACGCGGCCTGGACCCCGACCAAACTCCCGAACGACTGGAAGAACGCTATAATTCGGGCGAACGGAATGCCGCTTTGGTTGCCGCTTATGCCAAACTGCTGCTGGGACAGGAAAAAATGTTGGCGGCGAACAGGGTGGCCAACGCGTATTTCGAGTCGCTGAACGACCAGCAACGCCTGTCTGCGGAAAACGCCTTCCTGTTCTTAAACCATACGTTCGACCTGAACGACGTGAAAAGCAAATTCATGGTGGCCCGTCGCAACGAGTTCGACGCCTCCGTCAAAGCGGCCGTTGCCGATCGCATCAAGCGGTTGTATTACAGCAAGCTGGCGTCTTACTATTCGGGCGAAATGCTCCGCAAGTTCAATGAAGACGATTATGCGCGGCTGAAAGCCGATTTTCAAACGCTCGGCCTGGATGAGGAGGGGCAATTCGCGCCCGTGTTCGACTTCATCGAGAACCGCGTGAAGAAAGACGACCGTGCCTTCCTGGCCTATTGCGAACAGGTGTACGGAACACTGAAAGAGCCTGCGCGCAGTTTGCTGGCAGTGAATCTTTCCCGCCTGATTCGCACCAAAGATGCCGAGATGCTCGGCGCGATGTCGCGTTTCCTCCGTTCCCGTCTGCCCGAAATGTCGCCCGAGGCCATTTCCGCATGCGGGCGTGTACTGCAAGAAATCGAGTCGAAGGGCGAGGAGTAAAAAACAGATGCTCCGATGAGCGTTGCAAGGAAGGCATTCATTTCCGAATGCCTTCCTTGTTTTTTATGCGGCCGCCCGAAAGCCTTTGTGTATGTTAAATTATTTCCATGTCTGTCCGGGTGACGATTCCGGGACCGGTAAGAATTTTGAACAGCGTGCAGGCCCCTCCCTGAGGGCTTTTGCGAAATGCGTGCATTTGACGTCTGAAATGCGCGTGTCTGACGTCTGAAATGCACGTGTTTCAGAGATGAAATGCACGCATTTCAGACGTCAAGTGCGAACGGTTCGGAAAACGGGGAAAGC
>JBHAEN010000098.1:0-5116 GCA_041855645.1 Bacteroides sp.
ATCATGGAGGTGAACCCCGACAATTCTCCCGTCTCCGTCCCCCTGTCCGAAGTGTTCCACATGGACTGACCTCTCCCCGCAGGCACGCCCCGCTTGCCGGGCATCGGCAACCGCGACGCAAACAGGAGGCGATGACCGAATCGTCTTCATGGCGTCGCCCGCCTTTTTCCGCCGAAGAGCACAAGCCCTCCGCAGGCATGGAATTATTCGTTTGCCTGCACCCAAACGAAAAAACGGGTGCACTCCGACGAAAAAACAGGTGCAGACCAACGAAAAGGAAGATGCAGGCCGACGATCGGATTTATGCGACGAAAGAAAGTAAACAACGAATCGGTGCCGGGTAATGTATGCACAACTCGCATCTTTGTTTTTTGCCGACGGAAAAAGGCCGTGCGTAATTCGACAAACTTTTCTTACTTTTGTGGCTATCGACTTTAAATCCGCAAAACCGATGAAAAATAAGATGTTGCTCTTGCTGCTCATCTGTACGGTTTTCGCTTCACAGGGGCACTCCGCCATTGAACTGCGTTCTAAACTCATGCGCACAAACGACGGATTGCCCAGCAACTCCATCCGTTGCATGTATCAAGACAGCAAAGGCTTCTTGTGGTTCGGCACGTTGAACGGCCTGAGCCGATACGACGGTAACACTTTCCTCACCTTTCAACCCCGCAAGGACGAAACCGGCAAATTTTCGTTGGCAGACAACCGCATTCATCGACTGACGGAAGACAAACACGGATTCCTCTGGATAGCCACCCCCCCCGAACTCTTCAGTTGCTACGACTTGCAGCGTGCGCGTTTCGTCGACTTTACCGGCTGCGGCGAATACGGACAAAATTACTCGAATCTGCTGGTGACGAGTTGTGGCGACGTTTGGCTATGGCACGTCGGCAACGGAGCCCGGCGAGTGAAGACCTCCCCCGAACGCACCATGACTTCCGTTGCCTTCAGCACCGAACACGGCAACTTGCCGGACAACAGAGTACACTTTGTTCGCGAAGGACGCGAAGGACGCATTTGGATAGGGACCGCCAACGGACTGACTTCGCTGAGCAAAGACGGTACGCAACGAACGGAAGACCGCAGCATTCACTTCACACAAGCCTTTGAACGGGAAGGTGTCATGTACCTGATTTCCGCGCAGGGCGACGTCTACTCCTGCACCTCTCATGCCGAAAGACCGCGCCTGCTCGCTTCGATGGCGGCGAGAGACGGAAAACATGCTCCCACGGGTATCGTTCCGCTGAAAGACAAATGCATCGTACTCACACCGGCGGGAACTTTCGACTTCGATTACCGAACGAACCGGATGACACCGAACCATCAGTTGAACTTCGCAAGCGGTGAAGTGCTCACCGACAACCGGGGCGACCATTGGGTGTACAACCATACGGGACGCGTGGCCTACATTCCGCACGACACGGAAATCATCAGGGAGTTCCGTCTCATTCCGGAAGACAAGATGTCTTACATCGACCACGAACGTTATCACGTGGTTCACGACTCGCGGGGAATCATCTGGATATCGACCTACGGGAACGGACTTTTCGCCTATCACAAGTCCGACGGGCGGATGGAACACTTCGTGTCGGAGATGAACGACGCCAGTCCCATCACATCCGACTTTCTGCTCTACGTCACGGAAGACCGTTCGGGATGCGTCTGGGTGAGTTGCGAGTTCTCCGGCTTGTCGCGGCTTTCGGTATCCAACGAGGGTATTGTCCGCCTGTATCCCGAATCGCGCGAGCTTTTCGACCGTTCCAACACCATTCGCATGCTCACTCAAACGGCAAATGGCGACATCTGGGTGGGCACACGCAAAGGAGGCCTATACCGATATGACGCATCGCTGAAGACCCAATCCGCGATACAGCACTTTCCCTCCAACGTCTATGCCGTAGAAGAAGACCTTCAGGGCCGCATCTGGCTGGGAACCCGCGGCGACGGACTGAAAATAGGCGATAAGTGGTACAGACATTCGGCCGCCGATGAAGGCTCGCTTGCCCACAACCATATCTTCGCCATTCATCGCGACCACAAAGGACGCATGTGGATAGGGACATTCGGAGGCGGACTCGACTTGGCCGAACGGCAAGCCGACGGAACATACCGCTTCCGGCATTTCTTCCGACAAAAGTACGGGCTCACTCTGGTGCGCGTCATGGAAGAAGACGACAAGGGAATGATATGGATGGGAAGCAGTGAAGGCATTGCCATCTTCCACCCCGACTCACTCTTGGCAGACAGCAACAACTATCGCCTGTTCAGCCATACGAACGGGAGATTTTGCAGCAACGAGATACGATGCCTTTATCGCGACGACCGCGGCAGGATGTGGGTCGGGACCTCGGGAGCCGGGCTGAGCCGTTGCACACCGCAGAACAATTACCAGACACTGGAGTACAAGCGTTACGGATCGGCTGAAGGTTTGGCCAACGACGTCGTTCAGTCGATTCTCGGCGACAACCGCGGCAGCTTGTGGATAGCAACGGAATACGGACTCTCGAAATTCAACCTGACCAACGCATCCTTCACCAACCACTTTTTCTCTTCCCATACATTGGGGAATGTTTACAGCGAAAACAGCGCGTGTACGGGGCCTGACGGCAAACTGCTGTTCGGCACCAACTACGGACTGGCGGTGGTGGATCCGCGGCAGATACCCGATAACGATTTCTTCCCTCCCGCCGTATTGACAGCCCTCTACATCAACGGCACTTACATCAGTCCCGACACGGCAGACTCTCCTCTGCAACAATCGCTTGCTTATCAACGAGAAATCCGCCTGAAACACTTTCAAAACTCCTTCCGCATCGACTTCTCCACGTTCAACTATTCGGAAATGGGGCAGACTCAGTACATGTACCGGCTGGAACCATACGACAAAAGCTGGAGCACACCTTCGCCGCTGAGCTTCGCCGCCTACAAATACCTCCCGCCCGGTGCTTATACGCTGCATGTCAAGTCGTGCAACGGTAGCGGAGTGTGGAATGAGCACGAAACGCTACTGAACATCATCATCGCCCCTCCGATCTGGAAAAGCGGTTGGGCATTTCTCGCCTATGCTCTCCTGCTGCTGATTATCCTGTTCTTCGTATTTCGTACTGTCCGCAACATAAACCGTTTGCGCAACCGCATCGCCGTCGAACAGCAGTTGACGGAATACAAGTTGGTATTCTTCACGAACATATCGCACGAATTCCGCACACCGCTGACCCTCATTCAGGGAGCAATGGAAAAAATACAACGTCTCGGAAAGCTCCCTCGCGAATATGCCTATCCGCTACAAACAATGAGCAAGAACACGCAACGCATGCTGCGGCTCGTCAATCAGCTCATGCTATTCCGCAAGATGCAGAACAACAAACTGGCTCTTTCGCTCGAAGAAACCGATGTCATAGCTTTTCTTCACGAAATATTCCTGAGCTTCGGCGACGTTGCCGAACAAAAAAAGATGGATTTTCGCTTTGTAACCTCGCATTCCGCCTATCGGATGTTCGTCGACAAAAGCAGTCTGGATAAAGTAACCTACAACCTGCTCTCCAACGCGTTCAAATACACGCCATCGGAAGGTAGCGTCCAACTCTCGATAACCGTAGACGAGGAAAAGAAGACCCTGCGGATAGAAGTCTCCGATACGGGTGTGGGCATTCCGAAAGAAAAACAGAACGAACTATTCAAGCGATTCATGCAAAGCAGTTTTTCCGGCGACAGCATCGGCGTAGGCTTGCACTTGAGTCACGAATTGGTCAACGTACACAAAGGCAACATCAGCTATCGTGAACGTGAAGGCGGAGGTTCAGTGTTTACCGTCATTCTCCCTGCCGATAAGGACATTTACGAGTCCAAAGACTTCCTCATAGCCGACAACATACTGATCAAAGAAGCCAATGAACAGACAATCTGCTCTTCCGAAGCGAACGACAAGCCCCATGAAGCGTTCGTTCCCCCGGTTCCACCGCTGAATAAACGAAAAATACTGATCATTGAGGATGATAACGAAATTCGCACTTTCCTGCAAGAAGAAATATCTCCCTATTTCAACGTGGAAACGGCTCCCGACGGCTTGTCCGGCTTTGAAAAAGCTCAGACTTGCGAGGCCGATCTCATCATCTGTGACGTCTTTATGCCCGGAATGACCGGCTTTGAACTGACCAAGAAACTGAAAGCCGACTTTGCGACCAGTCACATCCCCATCATTCTGCTCACAGCATTCAACTCACCGGAGAAACATCTCGAAGGCATAGAGTCCGGCGCCGATGCATACATTGCCAAACCGTTCAGCATTAAACTATTGTTGGCACGCGTTTTCGGTTTGATTGAGCAGCGAGACAAAATGAGAGAAAAATTCTCCTGCGAACCCGGCCTGACACGCGCGGTATTGTACACCACCGACCGTGATAAAGAGTTTGCCGAACGTTTGGCCATTGTTTTGGAACAACATCTGTCACGTCCGGAATTCAGCATCGACGAGTTTGCGCAATTGATGCACTTAGGCCGTACCGTTTTTTATAGAAAGCTACGTGGCATCACCGGCTATTCCCCCAACGAATATCTTCGCAGTGCCCGAATGAAAAAAGCGGCCGAGTTACTCCTTTCCGAAGAAAACTTCACAGTGGCAGAGGTATCGTACAAAGTAGGCATCAATGACCCATTCTATTTCAGCAAATGCTTCAAGGCACAATTTGGAGTGTCCCCCTCAGTCTATCAACACGGAACCACTCCGGATACTAAAGAAACCCAAGCATAGACAAGAGCTCGAGCGAATGAGCTAACGAAGACTTATCCGAGATGAGCCCCGCTCCGCCCCCCCGCTTCGTTCTTTTTCCTTTCTCTTCCTGTCCTCGTCTCACCCTCCTCACCACGCACCACATACACACACCACATATCACACAAGCCCCATACATACCCATACCCCCAAAAAACAGAAAATCCCCGCCTTACTCCCCCTAAAGGGGAAAAGGCAGGGAAAATCCAAGAAAAAAAACGGCGGCGACCTACTCTCCCACTGTGACGCAGTACCATCGGCGCGGGGAGGCTTAACTTCTCTGTTCGGAATGGGAAGAGGTGGAACCCTCGCGCTATAACCACCGAAAATGACAAAAGACATGAA
>JBHAEN010000099.1:0-18212 GCA_041855645.1 Bacteroides sp.
ATGCCGGCGAAGGTGATGCAGTGAAGGTAGACCTGAATCGTCCGATGGCAGAGATACTGAAAGAACTGGCCAAGTATCCGGTGGCCACACGTTTATCGCTCAACGGAACCATCATCGTGGGTCGCGACATTGCCCATGCCAAACTGAAAGAACGCATCGACCGAGGAGAAGGCTTGCCGCAGTACATCAAAGACCATCCCATTTATTATGCCGGTCCGGCAAAAACACCGGCGGGAATGGCTTGCGGCTCGATGGGGCCCACTACGGCCGGGCGTATGGATTCGTATGTAGATTTGTTTCAGTCTCACGGCGGAAGCATGATCATGTTGGCCAAGGGAAATCGCAGTCAGCAAGTAACGGATGCCTGTCAAAAGCATGGCGGATTCTATCTCGGCTCCATCGGAGGACCAGCCGCCATTCTTGCACAGAACAACATCAAGAGCATCGAATGTGTGGAATATCCCGAACTCGGCATGGAGGCCATTTGGAAGATTGAAGTGGAAGACTTCCCGGCATTCATCCTTGTCGATGATAAAGGCAATGATTTCTTTAAGCAGATTAAACCGCGTTGCGAGATGAAGAAGTAGGTCGCTACACACTTCTTGCGCATTACGACAACACATCGAAGGTCGGCTCTGTACAATCAGAAGTCGGCCTTCTTCGTTATGCGCATCACCTTTCCGCTCACCGGATGGCGGAACTGCAAGCATTCGGCATGCAGATAGAGCCTGTCGGCACGTTCTCCATACAATTCGTCGCCCACGATGGGATGGGCAAGCCCTTTTGCGTGGGCGGCATGTACGCGTAACTGATGCGTTCGCCCCGTCAGCGGCCATAGAGTCACACGAATGCCTCTGTCCGTATGGGCATCTATGCGATAAAGTGTTATGGCGGTTTTGCCATGTGTTTCGCTCACCATCTGTCGCGGTCGGTCAAGCGGATCGAGACAGACAGGCAGTTCTATTCTTCCTTCTTTTCCCACGGGAAAATCGTCGGACGGCCCACAGAGTAGGGCCGTGTAGCTCTTCCTGATGCTGCGTGTTTCGAACTGTGCTTGCAATAAGGCATGCACTTCTTTGGTTTTGGCTGCAAGCAACAGGCCCGAAGTCGGCATGTCCAATCGGTGTACCAAGAGCGGCCCGGTTGCATCGGGATAGAGCCGGCGTAATTGTTGCCAAACCGAATCGGCCTTTTCCGATTTTCCCGGAACCGACAACATTCCCGCGGGTTTGTTGACGACGAGCAGCCATTCGTCTTCAAACACCACTTCCGGTGTTTCCTTGCATACGAGGCGGTCGAACGGATTTTCTTCTACTTCCAGGCCTTGCAACATGTGTTGTAAAATAGGTCCGCACTTTCCCTTACATGCCGGATAATATGTCCCGTGATGTCTGATTTCGTTTTTGGGTGAATCGCCCCACCAGAATTCGGCCATGGCCAAGGGATGTAAGCCGTTGAGATAGGCATATTGCAACATTTTGGGCAGTGCGCATTCTCCCGCTCCGGCAGGTGGCGTTTTGCCCACAGTGTCCGCAAAGATACGGCAAAGGTCAAGCGACTCACCCCGGGCATTGAGCAGATGAAATTGTTCGAACAGATGTTGCTGGAGTGCGGCCGAACGCTTTCTGCGCAAGGCGCGAAGGTGTTCTATCCGGTTCTCGATGCGTTCCACCTCCGTTTTGCATACCTCGATTTGTGCATTCCATTGTTGCTTCATGCGTTTGAAAGAGGCTTTCTGGTGTTGGCTCCGGCGAATCAGTGCTTGCCGCTCTTCTTCCGAAAGCCTTCCGAGGCGAGAAGCTCTTTGTCGTTCGCGGGCCTCCTTTTCGGTTTTCAGCATATTCAAGGCTTTGGCGCATTCGGTCTCCATACGTTGCCGTTCCGCTTCCAGTTGCCGACGTGCGTGCCGGTACTCGTCGGATTGTTCAAGGGATTCGATGTGACGGTTGATGGCGGAAATCTGTTTCTCTTCCGTCTTGAACCGGCCTCCGGGTTGCAACAGATCGTAAATGGGCGGCACGAAAAAGGAATGTCGGGCGTTACCGGCAAGATTTCCCGAAAAAGCGGCCAGATAACCCACTTTCCCGTCGGGCATCCGAACGACGAGTACGCCGAACATTTTCCCCCTGTCGAGTTCTTCCGCCCATTCGCCGCGGGTGGAGAGATAACGTTTAACCTCCTCTGCCGCCTGTACGCAAAGTGGGTGTGGAACGTAATGGAACGGATAAGTAAACCGACCGGGAAGTGTTTGGATATGAGGTTGTTCAGCAAAAAGATGAATCATAAATGGCACAAAAAATGATATTCTGTGCACAAAAGTACGCGTATTATCGGGAAAAGCACTACTTTTGTGGCGATTTGATCACATAAAATCAGTCTTGTAAATCCCCTAAATAATAAAGAAAGAACATGGAAAAAGTTATCATCAACTCTTACGCGGATTTTGAGAAACTGGTCGGCAAACAAATTGGCGTGTCCGATTATGTAGAGCTTTCTCAGGATCGCATCAACCTTTTTGCTGACGCCACACTGGATCATCAGTGGATACATGTCGACACAAAGCGTGCCGCCGAAGAGAGTCCGTATCACAGTACGATAGCTCACGGCTATCTCACCCTTTCGATGTTGCCCTTTCTCTGGAATCAGCTTATGGAGGTGAATAACATAAAGATGATGATCAACTACGGCATGGACAAGATGAAATTCGGTCAGGCGGTATTGGCCGGTCAGAGCATTCGCCTTGTGGCTTCGGTACATTCGTTGAGCAATCTGCGCGGAGTGGCCAAAGCCGAAATCAAATTTGCCATCGAGATTAAAGACCAGCCCAAAAAAGCCCTTGAGGGCATTGCTGTGTTCTTGTATTATTTCGAGGCATAAGATGAAGCGTCCCTAAGCATCGGACGGATTATATTTACTTAACCAATAGCAGGAAGAGTTCGGTATTGTGCCGGACTCTTTTTTTTACCGTAACTTGATTCTTTTGCAGGGTTGTCCGGTAGGTAAACCGCTTGAAGGGAGAGGTTCTTCCTTTTCCGGCGAACTGCCGATTATTCATTTTATCACACTCTCCACAACCGACAACCGCCCAACGCGCATTTCGGAAACCGAGAAAACCGTGTCAAAAAAAAGAGATTGTGGGAAAAGGGATGGAGAAGGTGAAAAAATCTTTCAAACAGGGGCTTGCTTTTACTTCTTCAGGAAGGAGCGGACAGGCTCATTACCGGTATGGTGATTGGAGCGAAGCGAAGGCTCCACACTTCCTCCACGAACAGAAAACAAACAGATACCATTTACCCCGTTTTTCCCGCTGAGCCTTAAAATTCAACCCATTAAACATTTACAAATAACATTAAACCACATAAAAAGAAGAAAAAAGCAATTTTCTTTTAGTAACCTTCCGCGATGGATTGTACTATAATAGAATAAAGATCGTCATGGTACGGTCTGCCTATTTTGTTTAACTAACCCTATATTGTATCATGAAAAGCAGAAAAACCTGACACACACCGGATGTCTCCTTCGTTTGACGATGGCACGACACCCGGCTTTATCGTATCCGAACTAATGACAATAACCCTAATTTAATCCCCAAAAAACAAATGTAATGAAAGAATTTATGCGACGCAGGTTATCTTACTTGCTTTTTTGCCTGTTCTTGTTTTCCACGGCCGTCTCTGCCTTTGCGCAAGAGCCTCTTCTGACATTGAAACAGAAGAACGCCCCGCTGAGCACGGTGCTGAAAGAAGTAGAGAAACAAACAGCCATGTCGGTTGTTTTTAACGCAAACGATGTCAGTCTTGACCGCCCCGTAACCATCCAAGTCACCAACAGACCGTTGGCCGAGGTAATGGGAATCCTTTTCAAGGACATGAATCTGACGTATTCGGTGGTCGACAAGCATATTATCCTCTCCACGCGTAAAGCAGAGCAACCCAAGACCTCTCTGACCATTACCGGGAACGTCACGGACAATACCGGCGAGCCTTTAATCGGCGTAAGCGTGGTGGTGAAAGGTTCGTCCGTCGGTACGGTAACCGACATGGACGGTAACTTTACGCTGGCCGTCAAGAAGGGCGATCTGATCGAAGTGTCCTACATCGGTTATGCCTCGCAAACATTTACCGCACAAAATGCCCAACCCCTAAAAATAGTGCTTGGCGAAGACACCAAGGTGCTGGACGAAGTGGTGGTGACGGCATTGGGTATCAAACGCGAACAGAAAGCGTTGAGCTACAACGTTCAACAAGTGAAAAACGAATCGTTCAACACCGTGAAAGACGCCAATTTCATGAGCGCACTGGCCGGTAAAGTGGCGGGTGTCACCATCAACAGCTCGTCGGCGGGCGCCGGAGCTTCGGCACGTGTGGTGATGCGCGGTTCCAAGTCCATTACGAAAGACAACAACGCTCTGTACGTAATCGACGGTATCCCCATGTTCAATGCCTCTTCCGGAGGTGCGAGCGATGGTCGCTTTGCTCTTCAAGGCGGAACCGATGCCGTGGCCGACCTCAACCCCGACGACATCGAAAGCATCAACATGCTGACCGGGCCTTCGGCCGCCGCTCTCTACGGTAACGACGCCGCCAACGGTGTGGTACTGATCAACACGAAGAAAGGAAGCGCGGAACGGACTTCGTTGACCGTAACCAACAACACGACTTTCTCCAGCGTGTACATGATGCCCAAAATGCAAAACCGCTACGGCAATCTGGACGGAGCTTTCGAAAGCTGGGGAAACCTGACGGAAAAAGGCTACGACCCGAAAAACTTTTTCAATACCGGGGCAAACGTCATCAATACCGTTTCGCTCTCCACGGGAAACAATAAAAATCAGACCTATGCCTCGGCATCCACCACTCATGCCGGAGGCGTTATCCCGAACAACAAGTACAGCCGTTACAATTTCACGATACGCAACACGGCAAACTTCCTCAAGGATAAACTGACGCTCGATATCGGCGCGAGCTACATCGTGCAATACGACCGCAACATGACCTCCCAGGGCGAATGGTTCAACCCCATTCCCGCCTTGTACCTGTTCCCCCGCAACGGTAACTTCGACGAAATACGCATGTATGAACGTTACAGCCCGGGACGCGACCTGATGTTGCAATACTGGCCCTACGAGTCGCAAGGACTGAGTTTGCAAAATCCCTATTGGATAGCCAACCGGATGAACCGCATCACGGAGAAACATCGTTTCATGGTCAACGGAAGTCTGACGTATAAAATCTACGACTGGCTGAATGTATCCGGGCGCGTGAAAATAGACAACTCCAATTCTCGTCTGACGCAGGAACGTTATGCCTCCACCTTGGGAACATTTGCCGGTCAGAACGGTTACTATGCCGACGCAGACCGCACAGACCGCAGTATTTATGCCGACGCTATGGTTGCCATCAACAAGCGTGTCAATGATTTTTCGCTCAATGCCAATATCGGTGCTTCCATCAAAGATTTGATTTATGAACAGAAAGGTATGGAAGGCGACTTGGACAAGCTGCCCAATCTGTTCACCATTCGCAACATCAACTACAATTCGAACTTCAAACCCAAGCAGTACGGTTATCACGACCAGTCGCAGAGCCTCTTCGCCAGCTTCGAAGTCGGTTGGAAGAGCCAAGTCTATCTGACGCTGACCGGCCGTAACGACTGGGAGTCGATGCTGGCTTATACCGATACGTCTTCTTTCTTCTATCCCTCGGCAGGTCTGTCGGTGGTACTTTCCGAAATGTTCAGCTTGCCGGATTTCATTTCGTATGCCAAAGTGCGTGGTTCGTACAGTAAAGTGGGGGCTTCATTCTCTCGCTATCTCTCCCATCCGGGATACGCTTTCAACGAGCAGTCACACACGTGGAATACTTCCACCATCCGTCCGGCAACCAACCTGAAACCCGAAGACACACGTTCTTGGGAAATCGGCTTGAACACCCGGTTCTGGAAAAACCTGAGTTTTGATTTCACTTTTTACCACTCGAACACTTTCCACCAGACGTTCGAGGTTTCCGAACCGTCTTCCAGCGGCTACTCCAAAGCCATCATACAGACGGGCGACATCCAAAACCAAGGCATTGAACTGGCTTTGGGCTATACACACAAGAAAGGCGATTTCGAATGGAACACGAACTATACGCTCACGATGAACCGCACCAAGGTTAACCGTCTGGCCGGAGGTGCTCTTCACCCTGCCACCGGCGAACCAATCGAAATGGATGAACTTCGTGTGGCTCTGTTGGGAACAGACGGTTACGGCCCCCAAGTAATTTTACGCGAAGGCGGCTCGATGAGCGATATTTATGTAGACAAAGAACTGAAGAAAGACAACAACGGCTACATTTGGGTCGATTCTCAGTCCGGTAATCTGGGAGTGACCACATACAGCGAACCGAAAAAAATCGGCAGCATGGCTCCCAAAGCCCACATGGGGTTGTACAACAGCTTCAGCTACAAAGGCTTTAACTTGGGCGTGATGCTTTCGGCACGATTGGGAGGCCTTGTCGTATCGAACACGCAAGGTGTGCTCGACTATTACGGCGTGTCCGAATCCAGCGCGGCCGCACGCGATGCCGGAGGCGTTTGGATTAACAACGGCTACGTCGACGCAAAGAAATACTATCAGACCGTAGGTGGCCCCAATGGCGGTTTAGGACAATACTATACGTACAATGCCACCAACGTTCGCTTGTCCGAATTGAACTTCAGCTATACCTTCCCGCGCAGATGGTTCGGCAATGTGGTAGGCGTAACTGCCGGTTTTGTGGCCAAAAACCTCTGGATGATTTATTGTAAGGCTCCGTTCGATCCCGAACTGACTCCTTCCACCACCAGCAATTTCTATCAGGGAGTAGACTATTTCATGACACCAAGCACACGCAATCTTGGTTTCAACCTGAAATTCCAATTTTAACACCGTTGAATTATGAAAAGAAAAATCCTATATACAGCCTTATCCGCCGCCATGCTTCCTTTTTTGACGGGGTGCACGGATAATTTCGAGAAATACAACACCGAACCTTACGTACCCTACTCGTTGCCTGCTTCCGCGTTGTTTACGCAATTAATAACCACAGGCATCAACATACAACAGAACGACAACCAGATGATCGATCAGATGGTGGGCGGCCCATACGGCGGATACCTTACGATGTCCACTTCCTGGGGCGGATCCAATTTCAACACCTACAATCAAACGGACGGTTGGAATCAGATTCCTTTCAATACGCCTTTTGAGAAGTTTTATCCGAACTATTACAAGATAGTGGATGCCACTCAAAAGAACGGACACTTCTATGCCATGGCGCAAATTCTGCGCGTAAACACCATGTCGCGTGTGGCGCTTTGTTACGGTCCCATTCCTTACAGCAAAATGTCGAAAGGCGAATCAAAACCTTCCTACGACAGCGAACCCGATTTATACAGCAACATGTTGAACGATCTGGATGCTGCCATAGCCGTACTTAAAGACTTTATCGCCGAAACAGACTTGCGTCCCCTGGGTGAGAATGACATTGTTTACAGCGGCGATTACTCTAAATGGATTCGTTTTGCCAACTCACTGAAACTTCGTTTGGCCCTGCGTATCGTCAACGCCAATCCCGAACTGGCACGCAAAGCCGCGGAAGAGGCTGTCAGCGACGCAGGAGGATTGATCGACGATCCTGCATACAACGCAATGGTTCCCGTGGGGGCCGAACCCAATCCTTTCTGGCTCGTGGCCAACAGTTGGGGCGAGATTCGTGCCAATGCCACACTGACCAGTTACATGAACGGTTATAATGATCCTCGCATGGCAGCTTACTTCAAAGCGGCAAGCATAGCAGGCGCAGGGACATACGTAGGACTTCGTTCCGGAGTAAAAGGCATGACCACAGCGATGGGAGCCAATTTCTCCAAACCGAACTACGAGCAAAAAGACGACATGCCGATGTTCCTCTCTTCCGAAACGGCTTTCTTACGCGCCGAAGGCGCATTACGCCAATGGGATATGAAGGGAGAAGCCAAAACGTTCTATGAACAGGGCATTACGCAGTCGTTCGCCGAACGAAAAGTCAGCGGTGCGGATACATACATAACCAACAATACCGCCCAACCTCAATCCTACAATTCGCCGATAGAACAGGCAAGAATGAACTATACGGTGAAAACAACCATCACCATCGCATGGGATGCGGCAGCCTCATTTGAAACGAATCTGGAACGAATCATAACCCAGAAGTGGATTGCCAACTTCCCGCTTGGGCTTGAGGCTTGGGCCGACTACCGCCGCACAGGCTACCCCGAAATATTCCCGGTGGTGGACAACCTGAGTAACGGCGTCATCAGCACGGAACGTCAGCAACGTCGTTTGCCTTTCCCGCTGAAAGAGAAACAGGGAAACAGTGAGAACGTGGCGGCCGCCGTCACCATGCTCGGAGGTGCAGACACCGGAGCTACAGACTTATGGTGGGCTAAAAAGAATTGAAAACTCAAACAGAATTAAATAGCAATGTTATGAAAAAACAGATATTACATATCACCTTCTTCGGAATGCTGATCGGCATGCTATGGGGATGCAGCAGTTGGACCGAAGTGGAAAGTGAAAACTATTTCGAATATCCCACGAAGGATTACTACGCAGCTTTACGGGACTATAAGAAAACCGATCACCAAGTGGCTTTCGGCTGGTTCGGCAACTGGACAGGGCGAGGAGCTTCCATGGTAAACAGCCTGATGGGACTTCCGGACAGTGTAGATTTCGTATCGGTATGGGGTAACTGGCATACGCTGGACGAACCTCGCATCGCCGATAAAAAGCAGGTGAAAGAACTCAAAGGAACCCGTGCCCTGATCTGCTTTATCATTCAGGACATCGGCGCACAAATTACACCGGTGGAATACAAAGACAATCCAAACGAATTCTGGGGATTCGATCCGACGAACACCGCGGCCGACAATCAACAGAATCTGGACGCCATCGAAAAATATGCTCTGGCTCTCTGCGACACCATTATCAAATACGATTACGATGGTTTCGACATCGACTACGAACCTAACTACGGACACCGAGGAAATATGTCGGGCAATGATGCCTATATGCTCCACTTCATCAAGACGCTCAGTCGGCACATGGGTCCGAAATCGGGAACCGGTCGTCTGTTGGTCATCGACGGTGAACCGCAAAGCATCGTTGCCGAAAGCGGACCGTACTTCGACTACTTCATCGTACAGGCTTATCAGGCCAGTTCGGACAGCAATCTCGACAATCGGCTGGCCAGCACCATCGCAAACTTCAACGGCATATTGAGCGCCGAAGAAGTGGCACGAAAATATATTGTCACGGAGAACTTCGAATCGTATGCCTCCACCGGAGGAGTGGCCTACACCGACCGCTACGGAAACAAAATGCAATCGTTGGCCGGCATGGCTCACTGGACGCCTAAAGTAAACGGAGCTTTCGTGCGCAAAGGCGGCGTGGGAACCTATCACATGGAGTACGATTACCCCACGACTCCCGTCGAATACAAGTACCTGCGCGAAGCCATCAGTATAATGAATCCCGCTGTCAAATAATTAAACCGAATAAATGTCATGAAAATCAAGAAAAATCATCTGATCCCCTTCGCAGTGCTGGCCCTATGTGCATGTGCCGTAAGTTGCAACGATGCGAAGTATGACACGATAGACAATGCCATATACATACAGGAAGCATCGCATACGGCGTCGAACTACGGTAAAGTAACGGTAGAAGGAGAAACTACCCAAACCGACCTCACCGTACGTTTGGGACAACCGCTCTCCGAAGACGTGTCGGGAACAATCGAATTGGACGCTTCGCTGCTGAAAACTTACAACGAGACGTTTTCAACCAGTTACGAAGTTCTGCCCGAACAATACCTGACGTACGACAAGAATTTCCAGATCAAGAAAGGGGAAACTTTGGCACAGAAAATCAACTTCGTCATCAAAACCTATACAAACGACAATGGTGAACTGTATGCCATCCCTGTTCGTCTGAAGGTGGAGCAAGGGAACATATCGACCATTGGCGAATCGAACACTTACATCATTCTGCTCGACAAAGCCCTCAAGCAGTGGGTTCCGGTGATGAATCATTCAAATAAGTCGACCGTTGAAAAAGAAATGGGACTTACCGTCAACGAATGGTCTATCGAAACATGGGTGTGGATGGACGGCTTCGTCATCAACAACCAGGCCATCATCAACTCCGGTAGCGGAAAGGCAGGCCGGGCAAACGAAATATACATTCGTTTCGGCGACGCCCCCATCCCTTACAATTCCTTGCAGATCAAAACCATGGGGTCTCAAGTGAACACGGTGACGCTGTTTGAAAAAGAGAAATGGTATCATTTGACCATCACATACAACTCGGGCGGATTAGTCACCATCTACGTCAACGGGGAGAAAGACGTCACTCTGCAAACCAAAGGCGGACCCGTGAACTTCGACCGCATGGAACTGATCACCAGCGGATCGCAGTATTTCAGGAATACATGTAAGATGGGGCAACTTCGTCTGTGGAAAAAGGCCATCAGTCAATCGCAGATAAAATCGAACATGTATCTGGCGGTCAATCCCAAGAATGAAGACCTCATCGGATACTGGCGATTGGATGAGGGCACAGGAAACACATTCAAAGATGCCACTCCGAACGAATTCCACATGACAGCCGAGGGAACCTTGCAATGGGAAAACGATGTGAACTTCAAGAATTAAAAGAATGAACTTAAAAAGAAAATGCAATGAAAAAATACTGGAAAACAGCACTGATTGCGCCATTCATCCTCTCGGGGTTCATCTTTCAGTCGTGCAGCAACGACGAAGATGAGGGCGAGGTGAAACAATTGTACTACCTCTCGTCGGACGTGGCTACTTCCTTCCCTGTCGTGATGGAGGTCTCTTTACTCGACAACACCATCGGAGGAACGCGGACACAATATTATGTTGTCGCGAAATCGACCATGAGGGTGGACGCGGATGTCAAACTGAATCTCGCGCAGGAAAATGCCCTGGTAGATGCTTACAACAAAGAAAACAATAAAGAGTATGCAGTCGTACCCGAAGGGACATTCACTCTATCTTCTCAGGCACTGACCATTAAGGCCGGTAATAATTTCTCGTCGGACACACTGTACATTTCGCCTGAGAATCTCTCGAATTTGGAAGAAACAAAGACTTATCTTCTGCCGATCACGCTCAAAGAAGCCGATAACAGCGGCACCATCAGCAGCAACCGGAATACCATTTACTTCGTGCTTTCCAAAAAAGACATAAAGGTAAGCACGAATAAACCGGCCACATGGGTGGCTTTGGAGCGTTCGACATGGACTGCCACGGCTTCCGATCAGTATGCAGAAAATTATACTGCCGACAAAGCCATCGACGGTTCTGCCTCGCTCTCCTGGTTTACTTATATTGAAGAATCCGCATGGTGGGCAGCGGAGTGGGAAACTCCGGAAACAGTGGTCGGTATCTCCATCAGTCGGCAAGGGGCTTTCGGATCGTCATACAATCTGAAAACATTCTCCGTAAGCTACAAAAAGCAAGGAGATACTGATTGGCAAACTCTTGAAGACATCATTACGCTCAATTCATCTTCCAGCTACAGGCCTCAATATACCGCATTCAGTTCGGCACTTGAGAATATTGTGGCTTTTAGAGTCAATGTACAAACTCCCGCACAAGGAAGCTATACCGGTATCGGCGAATTGAATCTCTACAAAAAATAATTCCTCCGACAGGAATTTACGAAAACAGGCGCGGAACACACATTCCGCGCCTGTTTATTTTCAATTCCTATTCCTATCTTTCTGACTAAAAGTACATTTCGGTGCTTTCACACAATGAGGCATAACGCTGCAGGAGTTCTTTGGTCATGCCCACGGCTTCGCTCAGCCCTTGTTTTCCGCCGTATGCGTTGATGATAATCAGCATGTGCGTGGTGTCCATGCCGATTTTTGTCCGTTCGTGGTCGCTGGTCGGCGTGCCTATTCCTCCTTGGGCATCGCGATAAACAGGAAGGCCTTCGATATTGAGCACTCCCCGCCCTATTCCTTCAAACGGCTCATCGGCTCGGCCAATGTCGAGCTTCAGCTGTCGTCCTTGTATTTTGTCGGCATCGAATCCGCCGATGGAATACCCGGTGCGCAAGGATATGAGATTGATGATGTCGACCAACGTATCTATCCGATAAAGCGCAATACCGCGCAACAATCGCCTGCGCAGGGCTTCGGCCGAAGGACGATAACGACCGGGGTCTTTTCCGCAACGCTTATAGGCTTCGCGTGTTGCGGCGATGGCCGGCTGATTCTTCACCTCATCCAGTCGAGCAGTGGAAATCAACTCTGCGGAAAAGGCTTCGATTTCTTCCCAAAGCTGTTCGCAAAAGGGCGTATTGCGCACCGTAGCACAAATCGCCGCTCCCGCAAAATCGGGGCATGCCCGTTTGAAAGTTTCGGTTATTTCAATGGAAAACATAGGTGGGGTTATGAAGTTGATTTGAGTTTTTTTTATTCATTGAGCATGATTCCCGAAAGTATCCTCCCCGACTCCACGCCCAGTCTGCGCGCGGAGAAAAACCGTTCGTGCTGCCGATAGGTACAGATGCCGGCCAATTCGATATGCGTTTCGGGGATACCGCAACCGAGTAATTGTAAACGGACGGCTTCCCAAAGGTCGATGTGCCACTTGCCCGTTTCCCGATGTCGGACGGCAATCCGTTTCATGTCGAACCGTTGCTCCCGAAAGGCTTCGTAAACCTCATCGCCCACTTCAAAAGCATCGACCGAAATCGCCGGGCCGATGCAAGCCCTCACGTCTTCCGCCATGGTGGTAAAATTCTTCCGCATATCGTCAAACGTCTGCGAAACAACTCCGGAAACCGCTCCGCGCCAACCGGCATGAATGGCGGCCACCGCCCGTTTTCCGGCGTCATAAAGCAAGACGGGGACACAGTCGGCCGTCGACACGCAAAGGCAACAGTCCGGTTCACGAGTGATCAGTGCATCGGCTCCTTCCAACAGGATTTTCTTTTCCGCTTCGGAACATGCGGTATATCCGGCGTCAATCAACCGACAGACAGCGCCATGCACCTGACGGGGAATGACAAATTCCTTCGGGCGTCTCGGCATTCCCTCCGACAACAGTTGTTGATTGCACAACACATGTTCAGCTTCATCGCCACAATAGGGCGAACAATTGAAGGAGGCATAAGTTCCCCGGCTGCATCCTCCCCGGCGAGTCGTTACAAAATGAGAGATGACGGGAGAGAAAGCGAGCAACGAACCGTATCCCAACATCCGGCTGTCGGCGGTAAGTGCAATCATTCCCCGTCTTTGTTCCAATCTTCTTCGTCTTCGTACTCGAAATCGAAGTCGTCCCAATCTTCCTCCCCGGCGGTTTCCTGTTCAAAAACAAAGAGTTCGTCCTCGCCCATTTCCTGCAACTCCTGTTGCAGGCTGTTCACGTCCTTCGCCCTATGCACGAGGGAGTCCGTCTTCCCGCTTTCCCGGTTGAGTTCTTCCCAAAGGATATCTTTCAGCGCGGTTATTCCAAGCCCCGCGACGGAGGAAATGAATACGTGAGGCAGATTCTCGGGAAGTGTCGGTTCTATTTCCGCCATCAATTCTTCGTCGAGCATGTCGCTTTTGGTGATGGCAAGCACCCGTTGCTTGTCGAGCATTTCGGGGTTGAACGTGCGAAGCTCGTTGAGCAGCACTTCATACTCTTTGCGAATGTCGTCGCTGTCGGCGGGAACCATGAAGAGCAAAAGCGAATTGCGCTCAATGTGTCGCAGGAAGCGCAGTCCGAGTCCTTTTCCCTGACTGGCTCCTTCGATGATGCCGGGGATATCGGCCATGACAAAGGATTTCCCGTCGCGATAGGACACAATGCCCAGATTGGGTTCGAGCGTCGTGAAGGGATAGTCGGCGATTTTCGGCTTCGCGGCGGAAACGGCCGACAACAGTGTCGACTTCCCCGCATTGGGAAAGCCCACGAGTCCGACATCGGCCAAGAGTTTCAATTCCATGATGACGGTCATTTCCTGCATCGGTTCGCCCGGTTGGGCAAATCGGGGGGCTTGACGCGTGGGCGTCTTGAAATGCCAATTTCCCAATCCGCCGCGCCCGCCTTTGAGCAGAACAACTTCCTGCCCGTCGTCGGTCACATCGCAGATGTATTCGCCGGTTTCGGCGTTATAGACCACCGTTCCGCAGGGCACTTCGATCACTTTGTCGGCACCATCTTTACCGAAACTTCTGTTCTTACTGCCCGATTCTCCGTGTCCGGCCATGGCATGGCGGTCGTATTTCAAGTGGAGCAGCGTCCAATAGTTGCGGTTGCCGCGCAGGATGATGTGCCCTCCCCGCCCTCCGTCGCCTCCGTCCGGTCCTCCGTTGGGGCAGTATTTCTCGCGCCTCATATGCGTGGAGCCGCGTCCTCCTTTTCCGGAGCGGCAATATATCTTTACGTAATCTACAAAATTGGATTCTGCCATGGCATGTTTATCGGTGAAACCGTTTTATTTTATCGCTTCGCAAATTTCCGCGAAGGTTGTTTCCATTGTCCCCATTCCGTTGATGTGGCGATAGATGTTCTCTTTTTTGTACCAATCGATCAGAGGAGCCGTCTGTTTGTGATACACGTCCAGACGTTTTCTGATGGTTTCCTCGTTGTCGTCGGCACGGCCGGATTCTTTGCCGCGATTGATGAGTCGCTTCATCAGTTCTTCTTCGTGAACGTCGAGGTCGAACATCACCGTTACGCTTTGTCCTCTCTCCGCCAGCATTTTTTTGAGTGCCTCGGCTTGCGTGACGGTGCGCGGAAATCCGTCGAAGATGACGCCTTTACCGCCTTTGAACGTATCGAACACATCGGCCAAAATGTCAATCATCAAATCGTCCGGAATAAGTTGACCTTGGTCGATGTAACGTTGAGCCGTCTTGCCCAGCTCCGTACCTTTCTTGATTTCCGCACGCAAAACCTCTCCCGTGGAAATGTGATTCAGGCCGTATTTGGCCACGATCCGCTCGCTCTGTGTCCCTTTTCCCGAACCCGGAGCGCCGAAAATTACGATATTCAACATGATTCCTTTTGTTTAATGTATATGTATAAATGGTGTGATTGTTGCGTCCCGCCGGGGTCAGTCGACCACGGTGTAGATGTCGGCATGGTTGCGTCCGTAACCGTCGTAGTCGAGACCGTAGCCCACGATAAACTCATTGGGTATCTTCATGGCCACGTATTCGATGTCGAGTTCCACCTGAAGTTTTTCGGGTTTGACCAGCAGCGAAGCGATGTGAATGGCAGCGGGATTCCGCGTTCCCAGCGTTTCGAGCAGGCGTTGCATGGTGAGTCCCGTATCGACAATGTCTTCCACGATGACGATGGTGCGTCCGCTGATGTCTTCGTTCAGTCCCAGCACTTCCTTGATGGTTCCCGTGGAAGCAATTCCCTGATAAGAAGCCAACTTCACGAAAGAAACCTCGCAAGGGATGGTGATGTGCTTCATCAAATCGGAGGTAAACATGAAAGCTCCATTCAGCACGCTAAGGAACAGAGGGTTCTTGCCGGCCAGATCGCGGTTTATCTCATCGGCCACGCGCTTCACTTCTCTTTGAATATCTTCCCGTCTGATGGAAAGTGCAAATTGCTTATCTCTTATCTGAATGGTTTCCATATATAACGAATGTGTAAAAGTTGAGGCAAAGTTAATATAATTATTGCGGCTTCACAAATTCCTCATCCAAAGATTCGACTTCTCGTAACATATCCTTATTGGCAGAAAAACTCAAGGTTATGGGGAAAAGCCCGACGCGGATGTGGAGAAGCACACGGAACTTTACTCGCATGCAGTGTTTATCTTCGCCGCGCACATGGATTAAATCGTTTGCCTACGGGAACCCAAGGAAAAGCCCTCCTTTTTCCGACTAACGGCCGATGATGCATTTTATCGCACTTTTTACAACCTACGACCGGCACGTGTGCATACGTCCTCAAGAACCTATATTTTGTAAAACTATTTCAACCTTCTTCGCAAGGTCGGTTTCGGAATCGGACGGAATTTCGACCCTCTTCAAAGTCCCTCCGGATGGGCTTTTCCGAAATGCGTGCATTTGACTTCTGAAATGCGCGTGTCTGACGTCTGAAATGCACGTGTTTCAGAAGTCAAATGCACGCATTTCAGAAGTCAAACACGCGCGATTCGGAAATCGAGGAAAAGCATGTAAAGAAAAGAGAGTATCGGGGAGCAGGATGGAACACGTGGAAAAACGCTCAAGCAGGGGCTTGTTTTTCCCCAAGAAATTGGGTGTGCTCATTGCCGGTATGGTGAACGGAGAGAGGAGAATTCGGAAGTCATAAAAAAAAATCAGGCGCGAATGACCGGGATTCACTGTTTTTTCAAGGTGTGCCTTCCGTGTAATCCGCGCCCCAAAGAAAATTCGTGAAATCACTCTACGCCCCGGCCGGCGTGGAAGCCGGCATCACCCGGTCGCCCTCCAACCGGATATATCCCCGGCTCACGGCTTCGTCGACCCCCCGACGCATTGCTGCCTCGACATTGGCATTCATTCTGTTGAAGCCGAATGTTTTGGCACAACCTTTCAGCAGGTCGTGCAAAGGAAGACTGAGCGAAACGGCCACGATATGGCGGATGCCATTGGCTAATTCTTCGGGGGGTAAATCGCCAATGCCACGGTTCGACACGGGACGATACGTCGTATATGTGCGATATTGTTCTTCATCTTTCCAGAAAACGACCTGCTCTCCGTGCCATGTGCGATAAAGCTGAGCTTCGTCGAAAGCAATGGCCAATTGAAATTCCATGCGTTGGGCCAATCGGGTTATGCCCCATTCCGAAAGTATTTTTTTGCAGAGCATTGTCTTCGTGATGGGAGCCTCGTCTTCCGTAATCCGTTTCACCTGTCCGTTCAGAATGGCCTGCGAGCGCGCGTGAAAGAAATTGTCGGCTTTGTATTTTCCCTCGGTCAGTTTGGCTTCGCGATATTCCTGCCGGTATCCGTCGGTCGGATTCTCCGTCCGGACCGCCGGCGGTGAGGAAACAGGCGCGGCATCGGGGGTTAGTCTGCTTTCTTCGCTCTCTGTTTTGATTTTCTGCACGACGGGAGCCGATTCTGACGTTTCGCCCTGTTCCACGGCCTTGCGTATGGCGGCCAACACATCGTCCGGATTTTCCCACCATTCCATGGTCCACAGGCGGAATATTCTCCAACCGAGCATTTTCAACACGCTGTTCTGCACGATTTCGCGGTCGCGCACGGTCTTGGTGCTTCGGTAGTCTTTTCCGTCGCAGACGATGCCGAGCAGATAACGCGACGGTTCTTTCGGGTCGACAATGCCGATATTGATTTTATAGCCCGAATAACCAATGTTCGTATGCACCGTGTATCCCATCTCCCGAAGACGATCGGCCACCACCGTTTCAATGGAGGCATGTTTCGACGATGCCGAAACGTCGGTCGTGTTCAGTGAGGGTTTTGTGCCGCGTTCGGCATACTCGAGGAAACGCTTCAAGCCGGCC
The DNA here is from genome assembly GCA_041855645.1 of Bacteroides sp. Lineage (GTDB taxonomy): Bacteria > Bacteroidota > Bacteroidia > Bacteroidales > Bacteroidaceae > Bacteroides. The sequence goes on from JBHAEN010000099.1 coordinate 17,540, forward strand.
ACGCCGACCGAAGAGGTCCGGTTCAGGTCGATCATTTCGGAACGGAGCGTGGAGAAGATGATCATTTCGTAACGCGAGCGGGAAACGGCCACATTCAAGCGGCGTTCGCCTCCCGTGCGGTTCAGCGGTCCGAAGTTCATGCTCACTCTTCCCGACGAATCGGGTCCGTAACCCACGGAGAAAAGAATTACATCCCTCTCATCACCCTGCACGTTTTCCAAGTTTTTGATGAACAGAGGTTCCTCACCTTCCATGGCCAGAGTTTCCAGATCGGGATGAGCAATGAAGAAATCGGCCAGCAGATCTTCGATGAGCGATTGCTGAACGATGCTGAACGTCACCACACCGATGCTGCGCTTTCTCAACTCTCCGTCACGCAGACGACGGGCTATTTCATCGACCACCGCCTGTGCCTCGGCTTTGTTCTGACGCGTCTTTCCCTTGTCGTAAACGCCCTCGACAGGCACTACGCGCACTTTCGACTCGATGCTGTCGGGCGATGGAAAGGTCAGCAGCTTACTCTCGTAATACTCCGAATTACTGAATGCGATAAGGCTCTCGTGCTTGCTTCGGTAGTGCCACAACAAATATTTGGAAGGAATGGATAGTGCCAGACAGTCATCCAGTACGCTTTCCAAATCTTCTATCTCCATATTCTCTTCGTCGGAGGCAT
>JBHAEN010000100.1:0-2929 GCA_041855645.1 Bacteroides sp.
AACCATACCTCGTCCAATCCTTCATACTCGCAAAGGTAGTTTGCCAATGCCAGATGCCCGATGTGAATGGGATTGAACGAGCCGCTGAAAATGCCGGTTTGCAGTTTGCCCATGACAGAACGCCGCTTTTATAAATTAAGGAAAGAGCGGACAACATTCAAGGCTTCGGCTTTAGCCTGCTCAAGATCGTTGTTGACGATGATCCGGTCGAATCGGGACTCAAAACCGAGTTCGTATTCCGCTTTGGCTATCCGGCTGTCGATGACTTCGGGAGCATCCGTTCCCCGTCCTTCCAGACGGCGACGCAACTCTTCCACCGAGGGCGGTTTGATGAACACCGAGAGTGCACGGTCGCCGTAGTATGCTTTGATGTTGCAACCGCCCACCACGTCGACGTCGAAGATCACGTTCTTTCCCTCGGACAGAAGTTGTTCCACCGGAGCTTTCAGCGTACCGTAGAAGCGGTTTTCGTAGACTTCCTCGTATTCCAGAAACTCGTTGTTGCGGATTCGGGTTTTGAACTCTTCGGGCGTGAGAAAAAAATATTCCACTCCGTCGCGTTCCGTTCCTCGCGGAGGGCGGCTGGTGGCCGAACACGAGAAGGCCAGATTCAGCCCCTCGGTGAGCAGGTAGTTGATGATGGTCGATTTGCCCGAACCGGACGGGGCGGAGAATATGATGACTTTTCCTTGCATGAAATTATGTTCTGTTTTTATGAGGCGTTACACGACGTTCAGTACCTGTTCTTTTATCTGTTCCAATTCGTCTTTCATCAGTACGACGATTTTCTGCATTTCGGCATGGTTCGATTTACTGCCCAGCGTATTGATTTCACGCCCCATTTCCTGAGCGATGAAACCCAGTTTCTTTCCTTGCCCTTCGCCGCCTTCGAGGGTGCTGATGAAATAGTTCAGGTGGTTGGCGAGCCGCTGTTTCTCCTCGTTGACGTCGAGCTTTTCGATGTAATAAATCAGTTCTTGTTCAAGCCTGTTTTTATCGTAATCCAAGCCGATGGTCTTTTCCAATGCATCGATGATTCGCTCTTTGACTCTCTCCACTCGTTCTTTTTCATAAAAACCGATGGAGTCGAGGTGTCGCGTAATGTTGGCTATCTTCTCGCGAAACTTGCTTTCCAGTGCGGCTCCTTCCTGTTTGCGAAATTCGATGAGATTATTCAGGGCTTCGTCAATGGTGGTCTGCACCGTTTCCCATTCCTCCTCCGTAACCTCCTGAACTTCGGATTTCGTCATGACGTCCGGCATGCGGAGAAGAATCTGAAACCAATCCGTGGGGACAGGCACACCGAGGGTTTGCGACAGGGAAACAATCTGCCGGTAATAACCCTTCACCAACTCTTGATTGATGGGGATGGCCTGTTCGATTCCTTCTTTCTTTTCGATCGAAAGAGTAAAGTCCACTTTTCCCCGTTCAAGCACTTTGGACAGTTCGTTGCGCACTTCGATTTCTTTCTCTCTGTACAACGGTGCGATGCGGGTGGAGAGATCAAGGGCTTTGCTGTTGAGCGACTTGATTTCCACAACGATTTTCTTATCAGGCAGTTCGGCAACGGCTTTTCCGTAGCCGGTCATTGATTGTATCATAGCTTAATGAATGTTTTTGCAAATGTACACGAAATATTTTTGATTTCATGGTGCAGGCTTCGGAATCGCGTGTCATGGGGCTGAAAATCGGAAAAGGAGTCCTTTGGATGATCTTTCTGAATTTTATTTTGATACCGGAAGGTATGAGTCGGTGGGATAAACTCGGTCTTTGACGTGACCGCATTCTCATGCCTTGCTTTAATTTGTATGAAAATATTTATCCGATTCTTTTTGTGGGAATATTTTACTATTTGTGGGCTCTTCTCTGTTGTTTTTCTGAAAAAACAAGACAATTTCCGCTGTCTCCTCATTTTCGTTTTGAATAAATTTTTGGGGCGTTTTTTCGACGAAAAATTTTTGCTGTTTAACAAATCGCGACGGCGGTTTTAATCGAAAATATTCTGATTTCTCAACAAAAAAGGCTGCAAAACTCCGTAGAGTTTGCAGCCTTTATGGGCATAAACGGTCTTCTTCTCTTCAATTCTATGCAGAAGATTTCTCTGTTTTGTTTGTTTTTATTACTGTTTTAAGGAGGTGTTTCATTGAAATGTGCGATTTTATCTCCGGACAAACTTACGGAAAATCTCCGAGATTTTATGCCGATTGCATAAAAAAGTCAAAAGTCCGTAGGGGTTATGGGCTCAGAGCAAGCGTTCGTTGACGTAGCGTGCCCAGTCGTACTGTGCGCGTACGGTCTGTTCGTCCGCTTTGCGTGATTTGGGAAGATTGCGAAGCTCGGAGTCGACGAAACAGGCTTTCCGGTTGTCGAGCAACTGTACATGCAACATGTCGATGATGCTTTGTCGGACATCGGGATCCGGAACAGGCGTGACGGCTTCGATGCGGCGGTAAAGATTACGCCGCATCCAGTCGGGCGAGCCGAGAAACACTTCGGGATTTCCTCCACCTCCGAAGTACCAGATACGCGCATGCTCAAGGAAGCTGTCTACGATTCGCGTGACGCGTATGTTCTTGCTGTACGATTGTCCGGGAATCAAGCAGCAGATACCCCGCACGATGAGGTCTATCTCCACGCCCTGTTGTGAGGCTTCGTAAAGACGGTCGATCATGACGGAATCCTGAAGAGCGTTCATTTTCAGTATGATGCGTCCTTTTTGTCCGGATTTTTCCAGGGCGATTTCGCGGTCGATGAGGCGGTTCAGTTCCGGAATAAGATTGAATCGGGCCACCAGCAGGGAGGTAAATTCCGGATCTTTTTTGCCTTCCAACGTGAGGAAAAGGTTGTGAAGGTCTTTCACGATGTCGGGTCGGCAAGTGAACAAGCCGCAGTCGGCATATAGGGTAGCTGTTTTTTCATTGAAGTTTCC
>JBHAEN010000101.1:0-12724 GCA_041855645.1 Bacteroides sp.
CCCCAATGGTGCTCTTACCTTGAATGGAAATTTCAATCTGACTACACCAACACCTACGCTTAACGTGCGGACAACCATACGAAACTTCCGTCCTCATGCTCTCAATTTAACGTCGAATTACAAAGATGCTACGTTCTCGGCGAACATCAATGCCGATTTCACGGGAGGAACGATTGATGAAATGTATGGTGAAATCAGTATAGATAGTTTGACTTTCATTACTCCCGACAAAAACTATTTTACAAAAGAGATCCTATTGAAATCCACCCGCGAACACCAACAAAGACAAATCACATTGACATCCGATTTTATGACGGCTGATGTGAAAGGGGAATTTCAATATAACACATTACCCTTAGGTTTGATGAATGTGTTGCGGAATTATATTCCTTCTCTCATTCCCCATCCATCACAAAAAGAGATTACGACAAACAATAATTTCAGCTTTGAAGTACATATCGACAACGTGGATATTCTGACTTCGATATTTAATATCCCCATAAGCATTGATGCCCACTCCACGCTGAAAGGATATGTCAAAGATTCTTTGCAACGAGTGCACGTAGAAGGGTATTTCCCACGCTTCCGATATAAAAATCGCCTTATGGAATCGGGTATGCTACTCTGTGAGAACTCGAACGATTATGTAGAGACACGCATACGATTGACCGATTTGCAAAAAGATGATGCCATCAATTTCTCGTTGGAAACCCGTGCACAAAATGACAGCATAAGCACCAAACTGAATTGGGGCAATAACGGAACCCGTACTTACAGCGGACAGCTATCGGCCGTGGCCCGGCTTGCTCGCACCACTCCCGTATCGCCGAAAGACAAAAGAAAAAGCCTTTTCCAAGCCATTGTTGATATAAAACCTACACAGGTCATATTGAACGATACGTTATGGGAGATCGGGAAATCGCAGGTTGTCGTCGACTCAGGAAGAATCCATGTACACGACTTCAGCTTCAGCCATAGCGATCGTTACGTACATATAGACGGCTGTGTGTCGGAACAGCCTCAAGACACTCTAAAAGCAAAATTGAAAGACATACATTTGGGATATGTTTTCAATCTGATCGGTATTTCGGATGATGTTGACTTTACGGGAGAAGTTACCGGCGCCGCTTATAGTTATGGCCTGTTGAAAAAGCCTACGATAGAAGCTCAATTATCCGTTCGCAACCTTTCTTTAAACAAAGGACGATTAGGCAATGCCAATGTACAGGCATCGTGGGACAATGAAAAACGAGGAATTGCACTCGATGCCCTCATTCATGACGTGTCCGAAACCCCGTCGCACGTTCAAGGAATGATTTATCCGCTAATTCCTGAAAGCGGTTTGGATTTACATATCGATGCAAAAGAAATCAATCTCAAGTTCTTAGAACATTATTTGAGCGATATATCAGAAGATATTAAAGGGCGCGGTACGGGAAAAGTACACTTTTACGGCAAATTCAAAGGGTTGAATCTGGACGGAGCAGTAATGACCGATGCTTCCATGTATTTCGACCTTTTGAATACTCGTTTTTCCGTGAAAGATACCATCCGCTTATCTCCCAACGGTTTGACTTTCGACCATATTCGCATAGCCGACAGTAAGGGAAAGGAGGGTAACCTTAACGGTTACTTGCGATTCAAACACTTTAAGGAGATGAATTATCGATTGGAAATACAAGCCAACAACATGCTGATCATGGACACCAAAGAATCTCCGGATCTGCCTTTTTACGGAACAGTGTATGCCACCGGAAACGCGCTGCTTACCGGAAACGGAGCACAAGGAATGAATGTGGATGCGGCAATGACGACAAACTCCAACACAGTCTTCACATACATCAACGGCAACACCATGTCGGCTTCGGGCAATCAATTCATCAAATTTGTGGATAAAACTCCCCGACGTATTGTTCCAAGAGACACACTACGGGCTGATTTTCTCCCTAAAAAGCAACAGATGAGAAACTTAACGGAAGAAAGAAAGCAAGGAACAGACATCCGCCTGAATCTCTTGATCGATGCCACGCCGGAAGCCACGATACGCATCATCATGGACCCGACGGCCGGAGACTTGATTACGGCCAAAGGAGCGGGAAACATACGTACCGAGTTTTATAACAAAGGTGACGTGCGCATGTTTGGCGATTACCGGATAAATCAGGGGCTTTACAAGTTCAGTCTGCAAGAGGTTATTCGAAAAGATTTCGTGATAAAAGATGGAAGCACCATTACGTTCAACGGCAATCCATTAAACACCAACTTGGACATACAGGCTTATTATACTGTAAATTCCGCCTCCCTTAATGACCTCATCCCTGATCTCTCCACATCGACGACTATTGTACAAAGCAATGTCCGTGTAAACTGCTTGATGAACCTGACCGGCATTCTGCTTCATCCCACCATCAAGCTGGGTATCGAATTGCCCAATGAACGCGACGAAATTCAATCGTTGGTGAGAAACTACATTAGTACGGATGAGCAAATGAACAAACAGATTCTATATCTTCTTGGCATTGGGAAATTCTATACGGAAGACACACAGGGCGTAAACCAAAACTCGAATGTCATGTCTTCAGTACTTTCCTCCACCCTGTCCGGGCAACTGAACAATGCCCTTTCTCAAGTGTTTGAAACAAGTAATTGGAATATAGGAACCAACCTCAGCACCGGAGACAAGGGATGGACAGACGTGGAAGTAGAAGGTATTCTTTCCGGCCAACTGCTTAACAATCGTCTGATCATCAACGGAAATTTCGGATACAGGGAAAATCCATTGGCCAATACGAACTTTGTTGGAGACTTTGAAACCGAATGGCTGATAACCCGTTCGGGAAACATACGCTTAAAAGCCTATAACGAAACAAACAAACGGTATTACACCACGAGCAATCTAACCACCCAAGGTATAGGCGTGCTGTATAAAAAAGACTTCAATAAATGGAGTGAACTTTTCTTCCGAAACTCTCAACGGACACGCAATAAGCGCAAACAAAAGGAAGCGCAAAAGGTGAAACCTAAATCAGAAACAACACCGACCAAAGAACAACAATTAACCGAAACAGAAGAATAGCGGCAAGTCATCTCCACCTTCTTCTTCCTTTTTATTCTCCAATATAACCGATGAAAAGGCCGTATATCATTAGGTTATCGAATAACTCAAGACCAAGGTAAGGATATAAAAAAATCCTCCGGATATTTCCGAAGGATTTTGTGATCGCGACAGGATTCAAACCTGTAACCGGCTGATCCGTAGTCAGCTACTCTATTCAGTTGAGCTACGCGACCATAATTGTTCATCGTTTGTGACCGCGACAGGATTCAAACCTGTAACCGGCTGATCCGTAGTCAGCTACTCTATTCAGTTGAGCTACGCGGCCATTTCTTTGATTTACGGCTGCAAAGATATGTACTTTTCACCGAACAGACAAGCATTATCGGCACTTTTTTCGGCAAATCATTCAATGAAGCGATAATTAAAGAGCTGCCAACCGATATTCAGGCCTACATTCCACTCTCTTTTAGGTGAACTATAATGATTGAGATAGGCAGAAATCACGCCTATGGGGAGCTTGCATACCAAAGAAATCTCCCCCAAATATTCAAATTGGGAGAAGGGTTTTCCGTAGTAGGCTCTGTTTTCCTCATTTCTTAGCATAGGGTAGATAGGCATAAAGGCATAAACCTCTCCGCGCAAATGAAACATCTGTCCTAACTTGAGTATGGGGCGTATACCTGCTCCGACAAACTGATTGGCCCGAAAAGCACTGTTGTAATTAAACCGGCTATGGATGGTCGGAGTGAACTCTCCGGCCTGCATCATCGTGGCGGAATAGTTGTGCGAAAAATTTTTAGAAGAATATAACGCCTTCAAATACCATCCTAATGTCCAACGTTCACTCATGGAATGAAACGCTTCTTTCATGTAAGAAAGTTGCAACCAAGAATGCCGGATATTTGTCATCTGTTTGTTGCTTTCACTTTCCACACCCGGTAAAAAAGATTCTTTTCCTGTGAATATCTGAGCGATAAGAGCCTCCCGGTAGCCTTGAGTGGGGTATTGCTTGGCATTCAAGGTACTTCCATTGAAACTAATCAGTCCTCCCAACAGATTATATTGGCTTTTGTCGTATCTGCCCGATTCGAAATCAATGACATGGGTTTGATAATATCGGTCTTTCAACCGTGCGAACCCGATGCCGAACTCCGCCTGCCTGTTCAGCAGGAAGGGTAACGACATCTGTAACCTCACGAAACGTTCATCTTTTTGATTAAACGCAGGAGTGTTGCTGAAAGAGAACAGTTTGTCCTTCTTAAAGTAATCGAACATGGTTATCGAGGCAATCAGTCGGTAAGATGTCGGAACGGCCGTCGAGAGGTTTATTTTAGAAACGAATTGAAGATTGTTATATACTTTTCCTACTTGCCCGTCCAGAATAAACTCCTTTGCATAATAGTTCAAGTCTCTGTAGCTTATTCCCAAATAAGTTTGATTCGAGTTCGAAGTAGAGATACTTCCGCCCAATCTCAATGAAAAGTTTTCTTCCATCTTTACCTTCAGATGCAAATCATAAGTATCATCTTCAGGACGATAGACGGCATGAGGTATAATCTCCGAAATGATATTATCGGACAGCAATCGGAAATAGGCTCCTTTCAATTCATCGAAACTGAATATTTCGTCGTCCGAATGGCGAAACTCTTTCTTTATATAGCTCTGTTGCTGTGCATTGGCTCCTTCGATAAAGATATTTCTGAATCGCAATTCCGGATAGTTACTGCGAAACACCATACGGCGCAAACGGACATTATCCGCATTCACTTTCCTTCGGATGCGGTTCTTGATGGAGTCCATCATATTTATCGTGCGGTTATAGCCAATGTCATGCAATTCATCGATGCGTTCAAAATCCATCAGGTTCACATCCGCATATCTGAACCTCATCAGAAAGCCTTCGGTTGCCGGCACCGAATAGTCGGTCTTCTGCATGATCATGTTTTCGAGCTGGCTCATCAGGTTGTTTTCTTCCGGTTCGGTGGGATTGGCCGAAACCACGCTCCCGATGATGACATCCGGATGAAAGTCTTCCCGCATGATATCGACCGGAAAGTTGTTGTAGATTCCACCGTCATAAGCAAGCAGACTGTCAATCTTAATCGGTTTGAACATGAAAGGAAAACTCATGGAAGCCCGAACGGCATCACCCAAGTCTCCGCTTCGCAAGATCAACGGCCTTTTATTATAGACATCCGCGGCCACGCAGCGAAAAGGGACGAACAGCCGATCGAAATCGCCTTTGCAAGTTGCCGTGGCTTGCGCATAAAGATTCAAGAAGGCCAGATTCATTTGTATGGGATCGACGATGCTGCTCGGAAGAATCTGAGGCTTTAAGTTTTTCAGCGAATCGTTGAACGAAAAACGGATATTGAAGAAATCGGGCGTCGGACGGTTCTTTTTGAAATGGTAAACGTATTCTTTTTCCACCTCCCCGGAATACCAACGTTTGAAGTCGGGCGATTTCAGCAATTCCATCATTTCATCGGGAGAATACCCCATGGCATACAGTGATCCGATAATGGCTCCCATCGAGGTCCCCGCAATATAATCGATAGGAATATTATTTTCTTCCAGAGCACGAATGATGCCGATGTGCGTCAGTCCTTTCGCTCCACCTCCGCTCAAAACAAGCCCGACCTTTTGCGCGGAAAGGGAAAGAAGAACAAGGCATGAAGTACAGAAGGTCAGAAACGCTTTTTTTACCATTGTCAATCCATTAAGTAGACGGTTTGTCAAACGAATTTCCAAAAATATAAAATACTTTCGACAAACGCCGAGCCCGATATTTATTTTTTTCGAGGAGAAAGAGAAGAGTAACTTCCGTTCGACCGAAGGGGCATATTCGTTTTCCCCCGACAAAATTCACATACCCAAAGGGAAAGGGGCTGAATCGAAACTTCTGCTTCGATTCAGCCCCTTTATCAACACTCGGCAAGGCCCGGTTTTCGGGACCGGGAGTTTATTGTTGCATCAGCGCATCTATTTCTTCAAACTGAGTTCCCATGTTCAGGTTGTAGTACACTCTGTAAAGTCCCTGCAACCAGAGGTCTTTCTGTTCGGGTTTCAGTTCTCTGGCCTTTTCGTAGAACGGTCTTGCCTGTTCGTAGAAGGCTTTGATGGATTTCTGAGCTTCGGCGTATTTCGGGTCATTGATGTCGGTTGTCGATTTATCGGCGAAGTCTTGTGCTTTCATCAAGTAAACCAATCCGGTATTCGAGTAGGCTTCCGCATATTCGGGATCGGCTGCAATGGCTTTCTTGTAGAACTCGATGGCATTGTCATATTCCTTCAAGTTGTGATACAGATAAGCCTTTACGTACAGATACAGTTTGTTGCCCGGATCGTTGGACAACATTCTGTCTGCAAATTCCATGGCTTTGGAAGGCTGATTTGATGCATTGTAATAGTCTACCAAATTGGCAAAGAAATAATCATTGCCGGGGAATTTGATAATGCCTTCTTCCAATGACTTGAGCCATGCAGCCGTGTCGCCTTTTGCCTTATAAGCTTCGGCTAGCAGCTGCATCGCGAATTTTCCGCCTTCTTTGTCGGTCAATGCCGAAGGAGCATATTTCAGAACGGCATCTTTATTGCCCACTCTGTCGGCTGCCAATGTGGCATAATAAGCAATCTGAGGAAGCAATGTGTCGTTTTGTACCAGATTCTGATCGGCCAACATCGGATAAGAAGCCGATTCCACATAGGTTCCGAAGAATTTCATGGCCTCTTCGCTTTTTTCCAGATTGAAGCAATAGATACCTCCGTTAATCAAGTTGGGACGTTCGGCCATCATGCTTCCGGCGTTTGCCTTTCTGAACTTGTTTTTGATCTTTCCCTTTTCATTGGGGATTTGTGCCAGTTCGTCGCACTTCACGTAGTACTCGTACATTTTCAGAATGCTGTTGTACGTGCTCAAGGTGTCATACGGCTTTTTCAGGAAAGCATTCTTCATTTGCTCTTCGTTGTAGCGTTTCTGGATAAATCCCGCCACGTCCCAAGTTTCGGGCAAGTCTTTACTTTCAGGACTGACCAAAGCCTCTCCGATCAACTTTTCCGCTTGTTGGAAGTTAGGCTTTACATCGCCGACTAAGCCTTTGGCTTCTTTCACTTTACTCACTTGAGCAAACGAGAAGCCGACAGCCATCAACAAAACCATTGATAATAATACTCTTTTCATGATTGTCGTTTGATTAATAAATATTGTTTTTACTCGCTTGTTTCGTTTTCAGCATCGGGATTGTCGACATTGGAGTCGCTGACAATCGTGCCTTCTCTTTCTTCTTCGGGCACTTCGTCTTCGAGACTTTCCGTGGTCACCTTACATACAGAGCCTATCTGATCATTGCGCTTTTCCAGATTGATGAGGCGGACACCTTGCGTGGCACGTCCCATGATGCGCACATCGGCCACTTTCAGGCGAATCGTGATGCCGGACTTGTTGATAATCATCAGGTCGTTATCGTCCGTCACCGACTTGATGGTCACCAACTTGCCTGTTTTTTCGGTGATATTCATGGTTTTGACACCTTTACCTCCGCGGTTCGTCTTCCGGTAATCTTCGATTTCCGAACGCTTTCCGTAGCCTTGTTCGGACACGACCATCACCGATTCGGTCTCAAGGTCGTTTATACAAATCATACCCACCACTTCATCCTGACCGTCTTCGTCCAAAGTGATGCCGCGGACACCCGTCGCCGTACGTCCCATGACGCGCACGGCCGCTTCGTGGAAGCGGATGGCACGTCCGTTTCTGTTGGCTATGATGATTTCATTGTTACCGTTGGTCATGCGCACTTCGATGACGCTGTCGTCTTCACGGATCGTGATGGCATTCACGCCATTTTGGCGGGGACGGGAATACTGTTCCAGCAAGGTCTTTTTGATAACCCCTTTCTTGGTACAGAATACCACATAATGGCTGTGGATATAATCGGTGTCTTCCAATGTCTTCACACGCAGATAGGCAGTGACATTGTCGTCGGAATCGATATTCAGCAAGTTCTGTATGGCACGTCCTTTCGAGTTTTTGGTTCCTTCGGGAATGTCGTACACCTTCAGCCAATAGCACTTTCCTTTCTGTGTAAAGAACATCATGGTGTTGTGCATGGTGGCCGGATAGATGTGTTCCACAAAGTCTTCATCGCGGGTTTCGGTTCCTTTGGACCCGACTCCTCCCCTGTTTTGAGCACGGAACTCGGTCAGCGGCGTGCGTTTGATGTATCCCAAATGCGATATCGTGATAATCATCTGGTCGTCGGCATAGAAGTCTTCGGGATTGAATTCTTCGGAAGAATACACGATTTCCGAACGGCGTTCGTCGCCGTATTTGGCTTTGACCTCTTGTAATTCGTCCTTGATGACCTGACGGCATACGGCTTCGTCCGACAGAATGCTTTCGAGATAAGCGATCTGCTTTTGCACTTCTTCGTGTTCGGCATGAAGTTTATCTTGTTCGAGTCCGGTCAACTGACGCAAACGCATTTCAACGATGGCCCGTGCCTGAATTTCGGAGAGGTTGAAACGCTCCATCAGGTTAGCAATGGCTTCGTTGGGGGTTTTGGCAGCTCGGATGATGCGGATCACTTCGTCGATATTGTCGGAAGCAATGATCAGCCCCTCAAGGATATGCGCGCGTTCTTTGGCCTTGCGCAGATCGAACTGTGTGCGTCGGATCACGACTTCATGCCTGTGTTCGACGAAGTTGCGTATCAGGTCTTTCAGGTTCAACGTTTTCGGACGTCCGTGTACCAACGCCACGTTGTTCACGCCGAACGACGTTTGCAAAGCCGTCATTTTGTAGAGCTTGTTGAGCACCACGCTGGCATTGGCGTCGCGTTTGATGTCGACAACGATACGCATTCCGTCACGGTCGGATTCGTCATTGGCGTTGGAAATGCCTTCAATGCGCTTCTCATTTACCAAATCGGCAATGCTTTTAATCAGTTCGGCTTTATTGACGTTGTACGGAATTTCCGAGATGACGATTTTATCGTGCGTCTGCCCCGATTCAATTTCCGCACGGGCGCGCATCACCACTCGTCCGCGTCCGGTGAGGTAGGCTTCGCGCACTCCGCCCATACCATATATATATCCTCCCGTCGGGAAGTCGGGCGCCTTGACGTACTTCATCAAATCCTCAATCGTTATGTCGGTATTGTCGATATAGGCGTCGCATGCGTCGATCACTTCCGAGAGGTTGTGCGGAGGCATGTTCGTGGCCATCCCCACGGCAATACCCGAAGCACCGTTTACCAGGAGGTTGGGGATGCGCGTGGGCATTACTTTGGGCTCGTCCAGCGTGTTATCGAAGTTCCGGTCGAAGTCGACCGTCTCTTTATACAGATCGTCCATCATGGCTTCGCCCAACTTGTTCAGACGAGCTTCGGTGTAACGCATCGCCGCCGGACTGTCGCCGTCGACCGAACCGAAGTTACCCTGCCCGTCGACCAGGGGGTAACGCATCGCCCACTCCTGAGCCATACGCACCATGGCAAAATATACGGAAGAATCGCCATGAGGATGGTATTTACCGAGCACCTCACCCACGATTCTGGCAGATTTCTTATAAGGTTTATCTGAAGTATTGCCCAACTCCATCATTCCGTAAAGGATTCTGCGGTGAACGGGTTTAAATCCATCCCTCACATCGGGCAGGGCACGAGAAACGATAACCGACATTGAGTAGTCGATATAGGATTTTTTCATCTCCTCCTCAATGTTGACTTTCAAAATTCTATCTTGATCAATCATTTATATGGGTTTAATTAATTATACAGTTCCGATGGTCTGTAAAAAACCATGCTAAAGTAGTGCTTTTCCCAAACATACAAAAGTTTTTCTTCATAAAGTTTGTTGTACGGCCATTTCGAAGAGCCGACGTCACGGGAAAGCATCGGGCGAACGCCGTTTATCGTTAATCGCTTTTGATGCGAAAAGTCATTTATTTTGCTCATAGTCTGTTTCATCAACCCGGATTCCGAATAAATGATGTATCCGGTGTGCATACGGCAACATCCTGCGGTTCACCGCTCATTTCCTTTCGCCGCATAATGTGAATCGTCGGGCTGTACTTTCCTTTTCGTTAGCCTGCACCTTCATTTTCGTCGGAGTGCACCCTCTTTTTCGTTTGGGTGCAGGCAAACGAATAATTTTGTGCGCACAAAGGGTTTATTCTCTCCGACGGAAAAGGCCGATTGATGCGAGAAAATCGGTTGATGCTCCCTTATCATCCCGACTCGGCGGCTTTCTTCGGCTCTGCGACAGAGGCGGGACGCCACGAGCGAATTGTGGCACGGCATTTGTAATGATTAAATAAAAGTAAAAAAGAGGGCCTTTACCGGCCAATTATCTATATTTGTTTGTTAAGTTAAAGAAGACATGAAATTCCGCCTTCGGGCATCGGGTCTTCAAGAATAAGGAAAAAGAAAGGATATAACGATGAATTACCAATTCTCACAACGCGTATCTGATGTGCTCACTTACAGCAAAGAAGAAGCGAACAGGTTGAAAAACAGATATATCGAACCGGAGCATTTGTTGCTTGGAATACTGCGCGACGGTTCCGGGAAAGCCATGGAAATTTTATCGAAACTGGATACCGACCTGCTGTCAATCAAACGTCAGCTTGAGCAACAACTGCGTATCGAGGCCGATGAATTTCTACAACCCGATGCGGAGATACCTCTGTCTGAAGAAACGGCCAAAGTACTCAAAATGTGTATTTTGGAAGCCCGTGGCATGCGTACCCAAACGGCCGACACCGAACATGTGCTGCTGGCCATTCTTCGTTATCGGGAGAATCGGGCGGCAAGTATTCTGGAGTCGAACAACGTGGATTACAAGAAAGTGATGGAACAACTTTCCCTGCAACCCGACGTCAACTCGGGCATGGGTTTCTCCGAGGACGACGAAGAAAACGAAGATGACATGGCTTCCTCCTCGCCGCAACGTCGGAATGTGCAGGGCGGCACACAGCAGGCTGCTTCGCCCAAGGACAGCAACGACACGCCGGTGCTCGACAGTTTCGGCACGGACATCACCAAAGCCGCCGCCGAGGGAAAGTTGGATCCCGTGGTTGGCAGAGAAAGGGAGACGGAGAGACTGGCTCAAATCCTGAGCCGAAGGAAGAAAAACAATCCCGTTCTGATAGGTGAACCGGGCGTCGGTAAATCGGCCATCGTCGAAGGCCTGGCACTCCGCATTGTGCAGAAAAAAGTGTCGAGAATGCTGTTCGACAAGCGAATCGTGATGCTCGACATGGCCGCCGTCGTGGCCGGCACGAAATACCGCGGACAGTTCGAGGAACGCATCCGTTCCATCCTGACCGAGATGAAACGGAGTCCGAACGTCATTCTGTTCATCGACGAGATTCACACCATTGTCGGAGCCGGATCGGCCGCCGGCTCGATGGATGCCGCCAACATGCTGAAGCCCGCTCTGGCGCGCGGAGAGATACAGTGCATAGGCGCCACCACACTCGACGAATACCGAAAGAACATCGAAAAAGACGGAGCCTTGGAACGCCGTTTCCAGAAAGTATTGGTAGAACCGACAACGCCCGAAGAAACGTTGCAGATTCTGCGCAACATCAAGGAAAAATACGAAGACCATCACAACGTCAGCTACACCGAAGAAGCCTTGGAAGCCTGCGTCAAACTGACGGAACGCTACATCACCGACCGCAACTTTCCCGATAAGGCTATCGATGCCATGGATGAAGCCGGTTCGCGAGTGCATCTGACCCACATCGATGTGCCCGAAGAAATCGAAGAACAGGAACGGCTGATCGAAGAAGCCCGCACGCAAAAGAACGAAGCGGTGAAAGCCCAGAACTTTGAATGGGCGGCAAGCATTCGCGATAAGGAGAAAGAACTCTCCGCCCGTTTGGAAGAAATGAAGAAAGAATGGGAAGCAAACCTGAAGGAAAACCGGCAGACGGTGGACGAGGAGGAAATTGCCCACGTCGTATCCCTGATGTCCGGCATCCCCGTTCAGCGCATGGCTCAGGCCGAAGGTTTGAAGCTGGTCGGCATGAAAGACAATTTGCAGTCGAAAGTCATCGCTCAAAATGCCGCCATCGAAAAACTGGTGAAAGCCATTCTGAGAAGCCGGGTGGGCCTGAAAGACCCCAATCACCCGATAGGAGTCTTCATGTTCTTGGGCCCCACGGGCGTGGGCAAAACCCATTTGGCCAAAGAACTGGCGAAATACATGTTCGGCTCCGGCGATGCTCTTATCCGCATCGACATGAGCGAGTTCATGGAAAAATTCACCGTTTCGCGACTGGTTGGCGCTCCTCCGGGATACGTCGGCTACGAAGAAGGCGGACAGTTGACAGAGAAAGTACGGCGCAGACCCTACTCCATCATCCTGTTGGACGAGATAGAAAAGGCACACCCCGATGTATTCAACCTCTTGTTGCAGGTAATGGACGAAGGACGGCTGACTGACAGTTATGGCAGGGTGGTCGACTTCAGGAACACCGTGATTATTATGACTTCCAACGTGGGCACTCGTCAACTCAAAGACTTTGGTCACGGTATTGGATTTGCCACTCACCGCCCGGGAGATGTTGCGACCTATGCCCGCGGCGTGGTGCAAAAGGCTTTGAACAAAACTTTTGCTCCCGAGTTCTTGAATCGCATCGATGAGATTATCACTTTC
>JBHAEN010000102.1:0-9542 GCA_041855645.1 Bacteroides sp.
AGGCTGTTTTATGAGCTTACTGCCGCTTTATTTAAGTGCCGCAAACACATAAATCAAAGAAATCTTCAAAATATCGCAGCTTAAAGATAATGAACCGATTTGTATAGCGATGAACAAAAAAGGAGGTGCATCGTGCATTACGACACACCTCCTTTTTAGTTTCCGTTCGCGATTCCGTCTTATTTCTTAACGGCATCTTTCACGGTTGTTTTCACCTCTTTTGCTGTTGATGACGCGTTGTTAACGTTTTCCTTGGCTTCCTTCACGGCTCCTTCGGCTTTTTGAGTGGCCGATTTTGCTTTAGACTTGGCCGAGTCTACTTTCGATGTAGCCGCAGTTTTCCCGTCTTGGGCCTTTTCTTTCATTTCGCCGGCCTTGCATTCGGCTTTACTCTTTGTGCATTCGGCTTTGTCCTTGGCAGTGCAGTTGGCGTCTTTGGCTTTCGATGCAGCCGTTTGTTTGGCGCTGTCTGCTGTCGTTTTGGCCTTTGTGCCTGCTTCTTTGGCTTTGGTTTGAGCGTTTTGCACTTCGGTTTTCACTTGCTCTGCTTTTTTCGTTGCTGAAGAAACGGTTTGAGCGTTCACATTAGATGCGGCGATGGCAAAACATGCCGCTACGGCGAAAAATACAATCTTCTTCATCTTTCAATTGCTTTTAGGTTTTTAATTATTTAGTTGAAGTTGCTGTGGGCAAATGTATGGCATTTGACTTCGGAAAAATGTCAATTCTCTGTTAATTTATTCCTTTTGTATGACAAGAAAGATGAAAGAAGCTGTAATTCTATGAATTTGTACGGAAAATGGCGTCAATACGTTGAATCTTGTAAACAAAGGTGCGGATAATCGGGGCATGGGGTGGGGAAGGGGCGGTTTTACTGAAATCAGTGCAATGCGGCGTGTGGGTTCGGGATCTTTTTCAACACATGACCCGGTTCCGCGAAAACGGTGTCGGAATAGGAAGACGGACAGTGTGCATACATTGTCTTCGGTTTGTTCGTCGCTTACTTCTTTTCGCCGCAGGATTTAATTCGTCGGCCTGCACTTTCCTTTTCGTCGGGCTGCACCCGTTTTTTCGTTTGGGTGCAGGCAAACGAATAATTTTGTGCGCACAAAGGGCTTGTTCTCTTCGACGGAAAAGGCCGATTGATGCGATGCAGGCAGTTTCCAAATCAATTTTCGGAAAAACTCCCCGGGCTTTGAGAAAATTGTCCTGATCTTTCGTGCAAAAAATTTGTTTTTTTATAGGGAAATTCGGAGAAACGCATATCTTTGTCAATCAAATTCTCAAAAATCCGTTCTCTTTATGAAAATGATGAAAATTTTTTGCCGTCCTTTTGCCGTCCTTATGCTGGCCGGGGCACTTCTTTTCGGCTTCGATTCTTGTTCGAGCAGCCGCAAAGACATTGTACCTTCGCCCGAGTATGCCGCTTATGTGCATGCCTACACGGGAGGAGTCATTTCCAAAAGTTCGACCATTCGCATCGAGCTGGCACAGGATCAGCCTGCCGTCGATCTGGTCAATCCGCTGAAAGATAACCCGTTTCGTTTTTCGCCCTCGTTGAAGGGAAAGACGCACTGGGTAAACAACAATACCCTTGAATTTACGCCCGATGAGGGACAGCTTGAGCCGGGCGAGTTTTATGAAGCCTCTTTTGACTTGGGCGATTTCGTCGAAGTGGATAAGTCGTTGAGCAAGTTCCCTTTCTCTTTCCGTGTGCAACAACGTAATTTCAGTCTGCGCTGCGAGCCTGTGACGGTTCGTTCCTCATCGCCCGACGTGGTGACCGTGAGCGGTGAACTGCACTTCAGCGATGTAGTGAAGAAAGAGGAGGTCGAACGGATGCTGAAGGCATACGATGCCGATAAAAAGAAATTGAATATGGCAGTCGCCGAGGCCGGCGGAACGCTGGTCTACCGCTTCACCATCGACGGAGTTCCCCGCAAAGCGGACGATTATAACGTGACGATCGAGGTGGACGGTTCTTCCGCCGACATCGACCGCAAGCAGTCCGAAGAGGTGCTGATACCGGCTAAAGGCAGTTTTCGCCTCCTGAATTCGCGCCTCATTTCCGATCCTGAAAATGGTATCGAAGCCGTTTTTTCCGATCCCGTATCCGTGACGCAGGATTTGGAAGGCCTTATCGAAATCGCCGAAATTTCTTCCACGGTCATTCAGGTGCGAGACAACCGGATATTCCTGTTCTTCGAGTCTGCACGGCAGAAAGAACTGACGCTGAAAGTTCACGAAGGGCTGACGAACAGCCTTGGTAACGCCTTGAACTCGCCCTATTCCATATCTTTCAGTGAAGCGAATTTGAAGCCTCAAGTCGAAATACCCACATCGGCGGCCATCTTGCCCGATTCGAAAAACCTCATCGTTCCTTTCCGTGCCGTAGGTTTGCATGCCGTAGACTTGAGCGTTGTCCGTATTTTTGAGCACAACGTGCTGACTTTCATGCAAAACAATTCGTTGTCGTCGGCCTATGAGCTGCGACGTTCCGGACGTTTGGTGTATAAGAAAACCCTCTGGCTGGGCGAAGACACCTCGAAAGATTTGCAAAACTGGGAAGATTACTTCATCGACCTCTCCGGCCTGATTCGTCAGGAGCCGGGAGCCATCTATCGTGTCATCTTGTCTTTCCGTCAGGAGTATTCGGCCTACCCGTGCGGCGGAGCCGTGGAACGTGCTTCGACATTTGCCGGCAAGAAGGCGACAGGCGGATTGATTAAAGTCGCCGATGCGACAATCTCGGAAGAAGAAGACGCCGTTTGGGATCGGCCCGAAGGATACTTCTCGTACAATCCGAGCGGTGATGTGGACTGGAGTCTGTACGAATGGGAAGAACGCGACAATCCTTGTCATCCCACCTATTACATGAGGTCTGAGCACATCGCTTCCTGCAATGTTCTTGCCTCCAACCTGGGGGTCATCGTCAAACGCAATACTTTAAATAAGGTATGGGTGGCGGTGAACGATATTTTGACGACCGATCCGGTGAAGGGAGCAAAAATATCCGTCTATAACTTCCAGCTGCAACCTATCGGTGAAGGCGAAACCGATGCCGACGGACTTGCCGAAGTTCCCGCCAAAGGCGTGCCCTTCATTGTGGTGGCCGAACAGGAAAAGCAGAAGACCTATCTTCGCGTGCCCGATGGCGAAGAACAGTCCGTGAGCCGTTTCGATGTCGGCGGAAAAGAAAGCCATAAGGGGCTGAAAGGCTTCATCTACGGCGAACGCGGCGTATGGCGTCCGGGCGATACGCTTCACGTTTCTTTCATGCTCGAAGACCGTGAGAAACGTATTCCGGCGAAACACCCCGTAACGCTCGAACTCTACAATCCGCAAGGGCAGTTCGTTCTCAAGCAGGTTGCCGCGCATGGTCAGGACGGGCTTTACGTGTTCCGCCTCGCCACGTTGCCCGAAGCGCCGACAGGACTTTGGAACGCTTACGTTAAGGTGGGCGGAGCCACTTTCCACAAAAGCCTGCGCATAGAAACCGTGAAGCCGAACCGGCTCAAAATTCAGATGAACCTGCCCGCTGCCATACTGTCCGCTCAGCCCGGACTCGGGAATGCCGGCATTTCCGCAGCATGGCTCACGGGAGCTTCCGCTCCGCATCTGCAAACCAAGGTAGAGATGTCTTTGTCGAAGGTTAACACGCAGTTCAAGAATTACACAAACTATCTCTTCAACAATCCTGCCACCGATTTCACCACGATGAACACGGAGGTGTTTGAAGGAACGCTCAATGTTGAGGGACGAGTTTCCTTCCCCCTCAAACTGCCTATGGCTGCCGATGCGCCGGGCATGCTCAACGCCACGTTGACCGCCCGCGTGTTCGAACCGGGCGGCGATGCGAGCATTTATACGCAAACCGTTCCCTTCTCGCCTTTCTTGTCTTACGTCGGCATCAACCTGAATCAGCCGAAAGACAAATACATCGAGACCGACACCGACCATCAGTTCGATGTGGTGACGCTCGACCCGCGGGGAAATCTCGTGAACCGCTCGCTTCTCGAATACAAGATTTACCGTATTGACTGGAGTTGGTGGTGGGAAGAAAACCGCGAATCGCTGGCCACATACGTCAACAGCACCTCGATTAAACCCGTAGCCGAAGGCACACTGCAAACGAAAGGCGGAAAGGCGAATTTCCGGTTCCGCGTGAACTATCCGGATTGGGGACGTTACTTGGTTTATGTGAAAGACCCAAATAGCGGACACGCCACGGGAGGCACTATCTTTGTCGATTGGCCCGAGTCGCGCGGACGTTCGGGCAGAGAAAATCCGGGTGGTGTGAAGATGCTCACTTTCTCCATGAATAAACCGAGCTATGAAGTCGGCGAAACGGCGACGGCCATCATTCCCGCTTCGGCGGGAGGTCGTGCCTTAATCTCCTTAGAGAACGGCTCCACGATATTGAAACGCGAATGGATTCAGTTGAAGGCGGGCAACGATGCGAAATATTCGTTCAAGGTCACTTCCGATATGGCTCCGAACGTCTACCTGCACATTACGATGTTGCAACCGCATGCACAGACGGTGAACGATCTGCCCATCCGCATGTATGGCGTGACGCCCGTATTTGTGACCGACAAGCAAACCATCTTGCAGCCCCAAATCAATCTGCCCGAAGTTCTGCGTCCCGAACAGAAATTCTCCGTGACCGTGAGCGAGAAAAATGGTCGTGCCATGAGCTATACGTTGGCCATCGTGGACGAAGGCTTGTTGGATCTGACCAACTTCAAGACACCCGCTCCGTGGAATGAATTTTACGCTCGCGAGGCTTTGGGCATCCGCACGTGGGACATGTACGACAACGTGTTGGGGGCGCGTTCCGGACAATACGGATCGTTGTTCAGCACAGGAGGCGACGCGGAATTGAAACAAGGTAGCGCGAAAGTCAATCGCTTCAAGCCCGTGGTGAAGTTTATCGGTCCTTTCCGCTTGGACAAGGGCAAGCAAAAGACCCACGAACTGAAGTTGCCCATGTACGTCGGTTCTGTGCGCGCCATGGTGGTGGCCGGAGCGGAAGGAGCTTACGGTAGCGCAGAGAAGACGGCAGTGGTGCGTACCCCGCTGATGTTGCTGTCCACCTTACCTCGCGTATTGAGCACCGATGAGGAAATCACAGTTCCGGTGAATGTATTCGCCATGGAGTCTCAAGTGAAGAATGCAACCGTCACGTTGCAGGTGTCGGGTGGTGGAGTCCGTGTGTCGGGCAGCGCTTCACAGTCGCTTGCTTTTGCTCGTCCGGGCGATCAGTTGGTCTATTTCACGCTCCGCACGGGCGGACAGACCGGAAAGGCCGTAATCAACATCACTGCCCAAGGCAACGGTCAGCAGGCCAAAGAAACCATCGAAATCGAAGTGCGCAATCCCAATCCCGTAGTGACGCAACGCAAGAGCGAGTGGGTGGAAGGCGGACAGAGTGCCGAGTTGGCTTATGCCATTGAAGGTGCTGCACCCGGCGACAATGTGACGCTGGAAGTGGCGCGCATTCCTTCGGTCGACTTGAGCCGTCGCTTCGACTTCCTTTACGACTACGAGCACCATTGTACCGAGCAGCTTACCTCGAAAGGACTTCCTTTGCTGTTCGTCTCCCAATTCAAAGACATGACCGAACAGGAAACGGCGAAGATTAAAGCCAATGTTCAGGAAGCCATCAGCCGGCTTTATTCGCGTCAACTTGCCAACGGAGGATTTATCTATTGGCCGGGACATGCCGTAGCCGACGAATGGGTGACTTCTTATGCGGGCATGTTCTTCAGTCTGGCCAAGGAAAAAGGATATGCGGTGAATTCCGCCGTCTTGGATAAGTGGAAACGTTTCCAACGCGCGGCCGCTCAGAATTGGCGCATGCCTCATGAGGACGCTGAATGGCTTCAATGGCAGGCGAGCTTGCAACAGGCTTTCCGTCTTTATACGCTGGCTTTGGCGGGAGCACCCGAACATGGAGCCATGAACCGTATGAAAGAACAACAGAAACTGCCGCTGCAAGCCCGCTGGAGACTGGCCGCCGCCTATGCTTTGACCGGTAAGGCGAAACCTGCGGGTGAACTCGTGTTCAACATGCCATCGACCGTAGACGAGTATTCATCGGTGAACGGAGTCTATGGTTCGAGTGCGCGAGATGAGGCCATGATTCTTGAAACTCTGTTGCTGCTGAATCGGAAACAAGATGCGCTGAAGCTGGCTTCAAACCTTTCTCGCAAACTATCGGCCGAAAGCGGATTCAGTACTCAATCCACAGCCTTTGCGCTGATGGCAATGGGACGTCTGGCGGAAGAACTTTCCGGCTCTCTGGACTTTGCGTGGACGTGGAACGGTAAAGCTCAACCCGCGGTGAAATCGGCAAAAGCCGTATTTGAAAAACAACTTCCGACTTCCCCGGCTACGGGAACGATCACCGTGAATAACCGCGGAACTGGAGGATTGAGCGTCGACGTCATTACCCGTACGCGATTGCGCAACGATACGCTGCCCGCCATCAGTCGTAACCTGAGCCTGACGGTGAAGTATCAGGACATGAAAGGCAATCCGGTCGATCCCGCCACCATCAGGCAGGGAGCGGATTTCCGGGCATTGGTGACGGTTACCAACACCCATGCCTCCGGTTACACGAACTTGGCGCTTACGCATATCATTCCTTCGGGTTGGGAAATCCACAACGAACGGCTGAATGCGACGGAAAGCGATCAGTCCGCTCCTTATACTTATCAGGACATTCGCGACGACAGGGTATTGACCTACTTCAACTTGAATAGCGGAGAGTCGAAAACATTTGCCGTTAGGTTGCAAGCATCCTATCTCGGCCGATTTATTCTGCCCGCCGTGCAATGTGAAGCGATGTACGATACCGCTGCAATGGCGCGTACCCAAGCCGGACACACTTCAGTTGTCCGTTAACTCTTGCGCCCGGCTCGTATGAAAATCAGGCTGCCGCGGCGTTTCAGACAGTTGCCCGTCCGTAAGAAGATAGCGGTTTGCACCGCGCTCGTCTTACTGGCGGGCTACATCTTTTGTCTTCCCCGCCAACTCTTTCAATCGTCCTATTCCACGGTCGTGACCGATCGGCACGGCACTTTGCTCGGTGCTCGCATCGCTCCCGACGGGCAATGGAGGTTTCCTCCTCGGACAACCGTTCCCGAGAAGGTTAAGCAGTGTCTCATCCGTTTTGAAGATAAGCGTTTTCGTTATCATTGGGGTGTCGATCCTTTGGCTTTGGGGCGTGCGGCCTATCGGAATGTTCGTCGCGGACGTGTGGTCAGCGGGGGCAGTACGCTGACCATGCAGACCGTCAGGTTGGCGCGTAATCGTCCCCGCACTTTCTGCGAGAAACTGATTGAAATCGTCTGGGCCACTCGTTTGGAGTTTCGCGCCTCGAAAGAGGAAATACTTTGCATGTACGTGTCGCACGCTCCTTTCGGTGGCAACGTGGTGGGGCTGGATGCGGCGGCTTGGCGTTATTTCGGACATTCGGCCGATGAACTGTCATGGGCCGAAGCCGCCATGCTTTCGGTGCTTCCCAATGCACCGGCCATGATTCACTTATCGCGCGGACGCGCCGCCCTGCTGGCCAAGCGAAATCGTCTGCTGAAACAATTGCTTGCAGATGGAGTCATCGATGGATCGACTTACGAATTGGCTGTCGGCGAGCCTCTGCCCGAAGCTCCTTTTCCACTTCCTCAAATCGCTCCGCACTTGGTGAGCCGTCTGCACGGCGAGCGAGGAGGGATGACGACACGGACCACCGTCGACCGTGAAATGCAGTTGCAAGTAGAGGCGTTGGCGGAGCGTTGGAGCCGGGAGTTTGCCCGTAGCGACATCCGTCATCTGGCCATTCTCGTTATTGACGTTCGCACCGCTCAGGTATCGGCTTATTGCGGAAACGTGGGTTACGAAACCGGGCGGAGCGGAGATCAGGTCGATGTGATTCGCGCCCCTCGAAGTACGGGAAGCATTCTCAAGCCTTTCCTGTATTATATCATGCTCCACGAAGGAAAACTCCTGCCTCACACGTTGCTTCCCGACGTACCTATCAACATTAACGGATTCGCTCCTCAGAACTTCAGTCTGCAATTTGAAGGGGCTGTACCTGCATCCGAAGCTCTGGCGCGTTCGCTCAACATTCCTTCGGTGTACATGCTTCAACAATACGGAGTACCCAAGTTTCACGGATTTTTGCGGCAAATCGGCCTGCAAACCATTCGCCGTCCCGCCGCTCACTACGGGTTGTCACTCATTCTCGGAGGAGCCGAAGCCACGTTGTGGGATGTCACTTGTGCCTATGCCCAAATGGGACGGAGCCTCGGCGGATACGGATCGACTGACGAATCCATTGCGCTGACGCTCGACGAAGAGAAACAAGAAAAGCCTGTTGCCTTTGTATGGGACAGGGGAGCGGTGTGGCAAACTTTCGATGCGCTGAAGGAAGTAAACCGTCCCGAAGAAATCGACTGGCGAACCATCCCTTCCGTGCAGACCGTGGCTTGGAAAACGGGCACGAGTTACGGCTTTCGCGACGCATGGGCCGTAGGCGTGACGCCCCGTTATGCCGTCGGCGTGTGGGTGGGCAATGCGACGGGAGAAGGCAAACCCGAACTGGTGGGAGCACGAACGGCAGGGCCCGTACTTTTCGATGTGTTCAATCTTCTGCCCGCCGCCCGATGGTTTGGGCGGCCCGAAGGCGTTTTTGTCGACGCCGAAGTTTGTCGGCAGTCGGGTTGCCTGAAAGGACGTTTCTGCGAGGACGTCGACACTCTGCATCTTCTGCCTTCCGGCCTGAGGACGGAGAGTTGTCCTTATCATCATCCCGTGCTTTTGTCCGCCGACGGTAAATACCGCGTTTACGAGAATTGCGCCAATTCCGAACCGACCCTGCGCCAATCGTGGTTCGTGTTGCCGCCCGTATGGGAATGGTATTACAAGCAACATCATCCCGACTACCGTTCACTGCCGCCTTTCAGGTCCGGATGTGGTGAAGATGCTTTGTTGCCGATGCAATTCATTTATCCTTCGATGAATGCCCGGATCAAATTGCCCAAGCAATTGGACGGCAGCCCCGGTTTCATCAATGCCGAGCTGGCTCACGCCCGTCCCGGAACCATCGTCTTTTGGCATCTCGACGATAATTATCTGACGCAGACGCAAGACTTTCATCAACTGGCCTTGCGTCCCGAACGGGGCAAACATTCGTTGACTGCCGTAGACGGTGAGGGAAACACCGTATCGGTTACTTTTTTTGTGGAATAGTTCGAGAAGAAACGAAGAAAGGAAGAGAGTGTAATTGCTTTCCAAATCGAAGTGCCCAAAATGGCGGTTACCTTTCAAGTTGTTATTACCCTGCAAAAAAATATTATTGTCCGGCAAATACCTCATGCGCATACAGCCCCACGGATTGGTTCTTTGTAAAATTCTTTCAACTTCCTTCGCGAGGCCGGTTTCGGAACCGGTCGGGATTTTGCCCCTCTCCAAAGCCCCATGGGAAGGGCTTTTCCGAAATGCGTGCATTTGACGTCTGAAACACGTGCATTTCAGAC
>JBHAEN010000103.1:0-3923 GCA_041855645.1 Bacteroides sp.
CATGTCCGAGTTCGGCTCCGAAGTTCATCGACAATGCGCCGACGCGTGTGCCGTACTGCAACCATCCCCTACCGTCGACGATGTTGCCGTAGTAGTCGTAACCATACTTGTCGCCCACCCGCACGGCGCGTGCCTTACCGTTCTGCCGGTAGTAATCCATGTCGTTCTGATAGAGCACAGGGTCCAATCCGCCCATGTCGCGTTCGGCAAACTTGTCGACGTCTATCCAGTAGTCTCCTCCCAGAAGGTCTTTCACCTGACTGTAATACTCCGTGCGGTTACGGCGCAGATTCACTCCTCCGCTCAGTTTTGAATTATTGAGGAAGAGGTGGGAAAACTGCGCGGAAAGATTCCAGTCGAGCTGGTCGGCATGACGTTCTTCGACCATATTGATGGAACGGCTGCCCGCATATCCGGGAACGGCAGGCTGCATCCGGTTGATGTTATAGAGCTTTTCCCAGTTGATGTGCCGTATATTATCGGTATTCGCCATCCATGCTTCATACAGATTGGCTCCCACATAAGTTCCCTCGTAATAGCCGGGCAGATTGCGGTAGTAATCGGGACGCGGATCGGGGCCGCCATACCAAGTCAGTGCCGAATATCCGTTCTTTCCGAATCGGAGAGAAGTGGCGATGTTCAGTTGCGAATGCTCGTCGAAATCGTACGTATAGTTCAGCAGCGCAAGCGGTTCATGAAAATTGCGCACCCGGGAGTTGACGCGCTTGCCGTTCAGCCATCCCCAGTTGGGATTGTAGTAGTTGTTGCCCACCAAATCGTAAGCCTCCTGCGTGGAAGCCTGCAACACACCGCGTTCGGTGGGTGCGCCGAGGAGCATCAACGAAAGCCTGTGTTGCGGATTGAATTCTTTCTCGACGGCAAGGAAGTAGCCGAAGGCATTGTAGTACACGCCATGCACATAGTCGTTTCCTCCCTGACGGGTAGATACGGAAACGGCATACGACCATCCGTTGTCTTGTTTGCCCGAAGCATAAGTCAACATGCCCCGATAGCGATACATGGAGTTGGCCGTCACAAAACCGGCACGGAAGCCTTTACGTATCTGCGAGGGACGCGTATTGATGTTCGTCAGCCCGCCGATGCCGCCAAGACCGTAATCGCCCATCGTCAGTCCCGAAGCGATTTCCTGATTGCGTGTGGCGTCATTCAATCCTCCCCAGAGCGACCAAGGCGTGTAGCCCGTCATGGCATCGTTCAGACGGATGCCGTTCATGTAGACGTCGGAATACTGCGAGTCGTAGCCGCGTGTATTGAAACGCATTTCACTGAACTTGTAGGAAGCGATGTTGTTGAACACATCTCTCGAAGCCGAGAGCGAGGACGGCAAGGCCTGAGCATCGTTCCCGTTTTCCGTGTCCAACTCGGAAAAGACGGCGTCATCGAGTGTGGTGTTGTCGCCGCTTTCGGGAACCAGGACAAGGTTCATCTCTCTCATCGACTTCACGCCGATTATCAGTTGCAACGGTTCGAAGTCCTGAGCCTCCAACGTGAGGGTATATTCTCCTTTATCCAACGAGCCGAAAAGGAAAACTCCGTCGGCCGAAGTCGTGGTGACGACACGTCCCGGCATCAACGTTACCTTCACGCCTTCGACAGGCTTGCGCGTCGTACGAGAAACAACTCGGCCTTTAATCCCACTTTCGTTCTGCGCCGATACGGAAAAAGTCGTCAAAGCCAATATCAGCAACAGGATGGTTTTGATTTTCATACGTTCTATCTTGTTTTTCTTATTTACCTATATAGATATACACCGGGAAATGGTCGCTGAAACCTCCCTGAAAGTTATCGCCGACAAAAGTGCGGAGCGGATAGCCTTTGTATTGCCCTTCTTTTTGCGTCATGTAGGGACGGAAGAAGATGTTTCCGTAGTATTTGGAGCCCGGAGCGCGTTGCAATTTCAGCGTGTTCGATCCGCCGATCATCAGATTATCCGACACCACGATGTTGTCGAAGATGTTCCAAGCGTCCTGATAGGCCAACGTCCCATAGCCGGCCTTCAGCAAATCGGCAAAAGGATTGTAGTAATCGCCCGCCGTCAGGTTTTTGTAATGATACTTGGCTCCCAATCCCTTCGCGATGCTGTTGTCGGTGGGGTCGTCATTGAAATCGCCCATCATGACCACTTTCACGCCGGGCTTTTCGCGTCGCACCGAGTCGGCGATGTGACGCATCTGCCGGGCCGCCGCCATTCGTTTGTATTCGGAAGCCTCTTTGCCTCCGAGGCGCGAAGGCCAGTGGGCCACCATAAACAAAAAGGGTTCGGTGTCGATGGTTCCCCACATGCTCAGGATGTCGCGCGTGCGGAAATCGGGTTCGGAAGGGATAACCGTTCTGAAAGCCCGTTCGCCTTCTTTCTTAAAGACATCGGCCCGATAAAAGAAAGCCACATCCACGCCACGGGCTTCGGGTGAATCGAAATGAACGATGCGATAATTGGCCGGAGCCAGCTTGGGAGTGACCACAAGATCTTCCAACACGTCGCGATTCTCAATCTCGCATATACCGATTACGGCCGGATAATCCTTGTTGACGGCGGCAATGTCGAAGAGTACGCGCTCTATGTTGCCCAGCTTCTTCCGATACTTCGCTTCGTTCCATTGTTTCGCGCCATCGGGCGTAAATTCATCGTCGAGCACGTCGGGATCGTCCTTCGTGTCGAAGAGGTTTTCCATATTGTAGAACATCACCTTGTAGGGTTTCTTTTGCGCCCCGACGTTCAACGGAATCAATGTCAGCAAGACGCCGCACGTCAGCCCCCATAGTATTTTTTTCATAATGTCTTCCTTAGATGGTTAATTGATCCCCCACGAGGACGGATCGCTCTGCTTCTTCACCGCATCGGACACCTGCGGAAAGAAAGTAAACTTCGTTTTTGCCTCGATGTCGGCCACGGTGGTGCAGATGGAGCGCGGCGGAGCGACATTGCCATACGAACGGTGTTCCACCCAAAAGCCAATCGACTTCAATTCAAGGTCGGAACAGTTCTTGACGGCCTTGCCCGTAGTGCCGGTCTTTGTGCGAAGCAACACTTTGTAATAATGCGTCGGCACGGCCACCGTATTGCCCGCTCCGTCGGTCGTTGTTCCGGCATTCGGGCCGAAATAGGCTCCCGTCACGACGAACAAGGTGTCGGAACAGCTGTTCTGCCGCACGCCGGTTTCCAGTTTTGCCCACATGTCCTGATTCAACCGATCGAGTTGCGGAGTCATGTTCGACATGTAGAACGTCTGTGCGTTCAGTTCCGCATTGGCTTGACGATCGCCCGAAGGTATCTGATGCCCCCGGTCGTAATTTCCCCGATAAGAACGCGCGATGCAGTCGGGTTGCCAGCCCGATGAAAGCACAGGGTCGAAAGCCCACGCATCCGTACGCCCCACGGACCCGACGTAGGACTTGTGGATGGGGTAGGCCACCCATAAAGCCGCACGTTTCGTCTTGTCGAAGCACAGTGAAAAGTTGCGCACTGTTTTGTCGTTCAACTTGGCATAGTGTGTCACGTATTGATAATTCGCATCGGCTTTCTCCGAAGGCAATTCGGGCCATAAACCGAAGGCCGGAAGATTCTGCTGTTCGCGCGCAAGTTGGGTGAGATAGAGCACCTGCTCGGGCTGTCCGGCCGTCGTTATCTTGATTTTCGCCTCGCGCTGCTCCGCGCCGGAGTTGGCCGCATAGTACACATAAAGCACATTCAGCGGTCCGGACAGCATACCGGTCTGTGTGGACTCGCTGCGCTGATAATGGAACGAACACCATGTCGCGCCTTCCACGATTTGGGCCGTCCATTCCGTGCCTTCATTGCCATTCAGCAGAATGTCTGCCTGACTTTTCTCATAACCCACGGTGGAAGACAACTTCCAAAGAGCTTCAAAAGGCTTTTTAGTCTGCTCTTCACCCGAATCGCC
>JBHAEN010000104.1:0-4172 GCA_041855645.1 Bacteroides sp.
AAGACGCTGAAAATAAATGGGATAGGAAGGAAAGGAAATCGGGAGGGAGATTATGAACGTGCGAAGGGGACACCATATTATATAAGTGAATCTGAAATCACTCTCAAAGCATCGTTCCAATTTTTGAGAAAGAAGGCCGCAAACCGAGCACCCGTCATCCGCTCCCTGCGTACCATTTATTTTCTTTCGTCGCATAAAATTATTCGCCGGATTATGATATAACGAATTCTTGCCGCCGCCCGGTAAAAGAGTGAAGCTACCCTCTATTCTCTCCATTCACCACACCGTTATTGCAATCTCTTTTGAAGAAGCAAGTCCCTGTTTGATCGATTTTTCACCTTTTTCGCTGGCTTGGAATACAAGTGTGGACAAACGGCCCTCAACATTTTCTTTTTTTGACACATTTCACTCGGTTCCCGAATCGTGCGAGATTCATGCGACAACCACGCGTGTCTGACGTCTGAAATGCGCGTGATCAATGTCTGAAATGCACGTGTTTCAGACGTCAGACACGCGCATTTCAGAAAAGAGCCTCAGGAGGGGCCTGAGAGCCGTTCGGAATCCCGACCGATTCCGAAACCGGTACAACGAGGAGGATTGAAAGAACTTTACACCGAGGGCGGGTGCGGATGCATATACGTCGGAACGTTGCCGATTGCAGAGCGTGCGATAAAATACATCATCGACAGTTCGCCCCCAAAAAGCAGGAGCGTCTCCCTTCAACGGGTTTAGCGGACGACAGCAACCATAACGCCTAAATTCAGGTATGCGAAAGTCTATCCGTCCGGTGAAAAAGAATAGCCAAGCGATATTAAATCAGGAGATTTTCTGCAATCATCCGGAGATGTCTTCGATTTATCGCTGCCTGCGCAATCGCACATCGTAACTGCGTCCCTCACGGCAAAGAAAGCGAATTACGGTTTGGCGTTTGTTGGCGGAAATGATTTCGGCCACACTCGTTTCATCGGCTTGCCAACATCCTTTGAGCGTAAGCGTCACGGGAATTTCCTGACTCTCGTTTTCTTTCCACGGACGGGAGTAGATGCTGCGTTCGATGCGTTTTCCCGCTTCGTCGAAAGCCTCGTCGCTTGCCCCGCGATACAGAGCAAGATCGGGCTGAGCCACCGTAAGCACCAATTCATTTTCTCCTTCTTCACGCGTCATGACCAAGCATGAAGTATCTGCACGTTGCAAAAGCCTTCCGGGCAAATTGCTTCCCGGTTTTTCAAAAAAGACGTAAGACGTAGACCGTTCACGGGCAAAATGCACGATGTGAGCCGTACGATTCTGACGTAACACCCGGTATGATGGTTTACGGACGAAAGCATTCATCTGCCTTTCATCGATCTGCGGCAAGACGGCGTATTCGTAGCGTGCCCCTTTCGGAGCTTTGCCGTGGCCGATGACCAACGAAACCCAGTCGCCCTTCGTTTCTTCACCTGTATTCTGCCTGCGCGAGTACTGCGGGAAATTTTTCTCCGGACGCACGGATGCGGGGACGTAATAACCCGTTCCCAAATGATCTATCCAGACCTTTCTCTTCTTCATCTCCCGACTGTTCCAGTATGCTTTCTCCTTCTCGTCGGTCACGGCCAGCTGGAAAACGGTGGTTTCTGTCGGGAAGTCCGCATTCTTGTTCTCGATGTCCGAACCGAGACACACGATGACTCCCTCCATGAAATGGAAAGATTTCCGCGCACGATGCGTTCCGTTGTATTTGTCATGTTCGTGAAGCACCATGCCGAAATTTCCGTTCTTTCCCTCCTGAGAGAGTCCGCCCGAAAAGGCCTCGTCGGAATAAAGCATTTCTTCCATGCCCGAAAAAGTGTCCACATTCATCACTTTGGCTTGCAATAACTCCCAAGGCAGGCGGATGGAGGTTACGCCCGGTATACGATTCCAGTCGAATCCTTCCTGAATCCATCCGCTTGTGGCAGGTGTCACGGTTTGTTTCCAAGATGCGGTAAACAACTGAAGGCTTCCGTGTGCCAAATAACGTCCGTAAAGGTTCGCCCCCAGATAATGTTCCGCCGCCCAGAGGTAACGAGAGTGTCCGCGCGCCACGACCGACCAGTTTCCGCGCCTATGTACCGACACTCCGCTATATCCCAAGGCCAAATTCCCCTCCGGCTCGGGTTCCGGAAGAAATCCCCGTTTGAATAATTCCTGCTCGGCTTTCTTTTCTCTGATGTTCGACACTTGCGGCATGTATTCCGGATCTTTCTCTTTGGATGACGACGCCACAAGGCGAAGATAGGCCGCCGCCAGTTCACTATCTTCCTCTTCCTTGCCGTCGGGCGAACCGGCCATCGCCATCGTGGCGTAATGAATGGGAATCAGTTTGCCTCTTCCGTCGGGATGGCGGCCCGACATGGAAAGAGGAAAGGCGAATTTGTTGCAATAGAAACGCATGGCCAACAATACGTCTTTCACCGTCCGGTGCGCCAGCTCGGAAACGGCGAACGACGTTCCGTGCAACAGATAGATCATGTTCGTAGCTCCGTCGAGTCCTCCTACGGCATAGGCGGGATAGTTATTGCAGTGATGAAAGGCCGATCCGTCGGCTTTGAACGACCCCGCAAGTCCCGGAGCCGGACGACATCCGTAATCAATCCAACGCGAAAAAGAACGCAGATACTGCAATTTCTCGGGTGTATCTTCCATCATCAGAATCCCGGCCATGCGTCCGGTGGTTTGTGTGTTGAAAGAATCCATGTCGATTCCGTTACGGGTGGGTTTGACATAAACTTCGTTAGCGATGGAGTACCAACGCAGGGTTTCTTCGGCCTCTTTCAGTTTGCCGGCTTCGCGAAGTACATCTTTCATCAGGAAATAGGCCGGATAGAGACCGCGAACACTGTATCCGTAATGGTGTATGTTCCCCCAGCAACTTCCATGGGCCACACCCTGATCGGTAATGTGATCGTACATGGAGAGAAATTTATGTTTCAGTTCTTCACACGTCGCGGAACCCGGTTCACTGTCGTTATATGCCACGGCAATACGCCTCATCAGGTCGAAATATGCCTTCATTTCCACGCCGAGCTTCGTAAGCATATCCTTATCCCAGTCGGGAATCATGCGTTCGTAGGCCTCGGAGGCGCGAACCATGAAGATGGGCAGACCGGACACCCGATTGTTCTTATAGACGATGCGATACGTGTCGTATTGCGTGCGAATGGATTGCAATTCTTCCGGAGTAAGCTCCGACTTCAAATAGATCATGTCGCGAAAGCGTTTTTCCAACAGACGAAACTCGCGCAATTCATTCTCGCCGACGGGAGTGAGCGGAATATCGGGTTGCAATTTCGAATGTTGATAGACGACGAGCCAGTGATTGGTTGTCGCGGCATTGACGAACGGCACTTGTACGTCGGCCGTCTGCTGCCTGGCATCCACTTTGATGCCGGTGATGAGATGATCGATGAAGAGACGGCCTTTCACGTTCGGCGCAACGACGCGAAGATTGTTCATTCCCACTTCGGGCTTGCCTTCCATGTC
The DNA here is from genome assembly GCA_041855645.1 of Bacteroides sp. Classification (GTDB taxonomy): domain Bacteria; phylum Bacteroidota; class Bacteroidia; order Bacteroidales; family Bacteroidaceae; genus Bacteroides. The sequence continues at coordinate 3,502 of JBHAEN010000104.1, forward strand.
GCGTTCGTAACAGATCCATGCCGCACGCCATCCTTTGAAATTGATACCGAAAGGGAACGATGCACACGTGCGTCCATCTTTGCGGAATTCGAAACGGATGACGGCATCTACGGGCTGCTCGTTGTACACCCAGACGATAAAGGCCGACAGGTAGAGGTCTTTGCCCGAAGAATCTTTCGGCTCGAAGCTCAAATCTTTGTCGAGTTCCAGCGTGCCTCCTTCCTCGAACGTCCATTCGAGCGAATGTGCGCCGTCTTTATAATGAACGTCGGAAAGGGCCAGACGAGAATTCGTCGCACGCAGGCAGGACGGAACGGAATCGCCTTCAAAAGAGAATAAACGATCGTCGGTGACAAACTGAGCTTTCGAGACGGAAGGGCACAAGCACAGAAACACGCCCGAAAGGAGCATGCCGCGGATGAAGAGGGATATATTTTTCATCATGGGGATAGTTTAAGTTTACAAAACACAAAGTAAAGCGGTTCTTCGGAATGAGAGTGGCAGAAATCGTACAAAAAAACGGTCTCGTTGCGAAACGAAAACCGAAAAACACGGAAGAAACATAGCGCAGGCCGACCGTTGGCGCAGGCCGGGAAACCGCCGATTCCGAAGATCGGCCGAAATGGATGATTTCGCTCTTTTATTGAACTTTTTTGCCCACGAGATTCGTG
>JBHAEN010000105.1:0-2891 GCA_041855645.1 Bacteroides sp.
AGTTCGGGATTGCCGACAACGGCAATCGGCCGGATGTCTTTCAATAATTCGTTCAGTTGCATATTAAGTTCGTTAAATCTTTAGTTTCAACATTCAGTTCATCACCAGCGTAATGGTCTGTCCCTTCACCGCAACGGCTCCGTTGGCAATCGACTGGCTCTTCACTTTGCCCACTCCGACGATATTCACCTTCAGCCCTCTGCTTTCGAGCAGATAAACGGCGTCTTTGGCTCCCATTCCCAGCACGTTGGGTACAAACTTCCGTATTGTCTCCCGGCTCTCCAACACCACAGCCTGCGGTGCGGAATGGGTGCTTCCCCACACTTCTTTTCCGGAAGAAGCGATTTTTCCCTGCGCCTTGATGTTCAATGCTTCGAGCACACGTTTTGTTTCACGCAATTCTCCGGCTTTTACCTGCGGAATCACCACCGTGTTGGTGTCGATCGCATTCGTCAGCGGCAGCCGCAAGTCTTTGGCATATACACGCTCGGCGATTCTGCTGAATACGCTGCCTGCCATCATGCCGCCCGAAGCGGGAAGTCCGGGCTTCTGTATGGATACGATCATGCTGTACTGGGGGGCTTCGGAAGGGAAGAAACCGCAGAAACTGACCAGATAGTTGACCTGACCGCTCTTGTAACCAGCCGCTCCCTGCGAAATCTGCGCCGTTCCCGTCTTTCCCGAAACGTGAAACTGCTTGCTGCCTGCCGGCTTGGCCAAGCCGTCGCTGACGACCTTGCCCAGAATTTCACGAATCTGCGTCAAGGTTCTGTCCGAGCAGATCTTCGGATTGATGACTTCCGTGGGGTACTCACGAACGATTTCACCGTTTTTCATCACCGCCTTCACGAACTTGGGGCGCACGCTCACCCCATTATTGGCTATGGCGTTGTAGAAAGTCAGAATGTTGAGCGGCGGCACTTGCGTTTCGTATCCGATGCTCATCCACGGCAAAGTGGTCTTTGCGAAATAACGTTCTTTCGGCCCACGTATATTCGGCTTTCCTTCTCCCGTGATTTGCAGGTTCAGCGTCTGATCGAGGCTCATGCGTTTCAATCCGTCGATAAACTTCTGGGGGTTGTTCCCGTAGAACGTGTCGATGATGCCGGAGGTTCCGATGTTGGACGATACGCCCAATATTTCCGTAACCGTCAGGCGGCCGTACCCTCCGCGATGCCAGTTGTGATCCCGCATCGGGCGGCCGTGCATCATCCGGATGCCGTTGCCCGTATCCACCACATAATCGGGCGTAATGTATCCGTCTTCGAGCGCAACCATGATGGAGGCGGTTTTGAATGTCGACCCGGGTTCGAGCATGTCGCTGATGGCGTTGTTGCGCATTTCGTGATATTCTCCGTCGTTGCCCCGCATCATGTTGACGATGGCTTTGACCTCGCCGGTGGCCACTTCCATAAGCACCACCACGCCGACCGAAGCGTTCAGTTCCTTCATTTTGTCGATGAGTGCTTTCTCGCAGATGTCCTGCATGTCGACATTGATCGTGGTGATCAGGTCGCAACCGTCGACGGGAGCCCGGTCGACGATGTTCACATACCGGTTTCTCACCTTCTGGCGGTGCATGTTGCCGTCCCGTCCCCTCAACAAGCTGTCAAAAGCCAGCTCGATGCCGTTTTTGGCACCTTGCGCCGTGTCGGCATAGATGTCGCCCAATGTGCGCATCGCCAAGGAACCGAAAGGTTTCTTACGGCGGTTGAACGCCACGCCTTTGAATCCTCCCTTATAGGCACTCAATCGAAAAACGGGCAGTTGTTTGGCTTCTTTATATTGGATGTAGGAGATGCGTCTCGGATAAATCAGGTAGTTGCGGCTTTTTTCCTGTCTGCCTTTTTTAAGGTGTCTTTTGAACGAAGCCGCGCTCTGATCGGGGAATATCTTGTTCAGCCCGATGCAGATGGAGTCGAGATTGGCATTGAAGACCGAGTCGCGTCGCGCCTGATCTTTTTTGAATTTCGCCTCATCCCGTTCGCCGGACATGAAGTCGATGTAGATTTTGTATTCGGGCAGGGAACTTGCCATCAGCTTGCCGTCGGCCGAAATGATGTTGCCCCGGTTGGGCTTCACCGGCACGTTTTCCTTGACGAAACGATTGGCCACGTCTTGCCAATATTGCCGTTCGGCAAACATGACGATGCTTGCCTTCACGATAATAGCGACACCAATCAACGCCATCGCGAGGAGGACGAAGAAGTATCGCGTCATTATGTTTTTTTTAATTCCCACTATGCTCTATTGTTCTTTGTCAAAATCAGGTCTCAACTGTGTTTCGGTTCAGTCTTCGGTAATCAGGAAGGGCGGACTCGTCGAGGTTTGCAAGTCGCTTTCTTTTTGCGAAATGTACTCTTCGATGCGCGACTGCCTGCTTTTCTCCATCAATTCCGAACTGCGCGTCAGCGCATCGTACTTGATGTCGATCAGTTCTTTCTTCAACCGGTCGATTTCGAGAAGTTGCTGCTGGCTGGCGTACCGGTTATGGATATAGAAAATGATGAAGACCATGATAAGCACCAGCAATTTCATCTGCCTGCGAAAGAAATCGTTCGCAAGGATTTCGCCTCCCAAGATGTTGCTCAGCGTGTTTCCGTTCTTCTTTCCGGGCTCCTTCTTCTTTTCTTGACTTTCCGTTTTCATCTTATCGTCGTCACTAATCGCCATAAGTCAGTTCACGTTTCATTTTTTCTCTGCGATTCTCAGTTTCGCGCTGCGCGAGCGCGGGTTGCGCCGGATTTCTTCCTCGTCGGGCACAATCACCTTGTTGTTCACCAATCGGTAAGGCGTTTGCAGGTTGCCGAAGAAGTCGGTTTCCGATTTGCCTTCCACATTGCCCGTTTTCATCAGGTTTTTCACCATGCGGTCTTCCAGCGAATGGTAGG
>JBHAEN010000106.1:0-9004 GCA_041855645.1 Bacteroides sp.
CGACTGGTCTCTTTACGAAGCTGCCCCTGCCGCCGAACAACGACGACAGGGGCAGCTCTTTTATCGACCTTCCGCAATCATTTTTCAAGAGAAAACCATATCGACAACCGGTCAATGCGCACGCGCCCCACATATTGGCATTTTGTAAGATTCTTTCAACTTTCTTCGTGAGGGCGGTTTCGGAATCGGGCGGGATTTTGTCCCTCTCCAAAGCCCCTCTGGATGGGCCTTTCCGAAATGCGTGCATTTCACGTCTGAAACACGTGCATTTCAGACGTCAGACACGCGCATTTCAGACGTCAAATGCACGTGTCTGACGCGTGAAATGCACGCGATTCGGAAATCGAGGAAAAACATGTAAAGAAAAGAGAGCATCGGGAGCGGAGCGGGACAAGTGAAAAACCGCTCGAACGGATCCTTGTTTGTCCCAAGAAAATCAGGAGGATTCAAAAGAAAACAGACAGAAGACCCGGACAAAGGCTTGAATTCAAAATACCCAAAGACGAGTTTTGCACTTGCCGGTTGACTCTACGTCGGCCTGAGAAGAATTGTTTTTTTGCACGCTTTTTCCACGCCGTTCTTGGCTCGTAGCCGATAAACGTCTAATTTCGCGCTCCGAAAACAACAACATTCCATTCTACTATGAAAAGAAAAACGATTATCTCTTACGGATTATTCGCCGTGCTGCTCATCGGCATCGGCTGTTCATCTCCTTCATCGAAAAACGAAGTCAACAATGCGCAATCCTCAGCAAGCACGACGGGAGAACCCCGTCAGTTGCCTGCCGACAAGGCCGAAGCCTGGTATGAAGTGATACGAGGCGTAAAGCCCGAAACGGGACTGCAACTGGACGATGTCGACGTCACCGACTCCGAATATGCCGAAATCAAGACCTTCACCGATAATCTCGTCAAGGGATTGACCGAGCAGAAAGACGTCTTCCGCCACATCCTCAGTTGGGTGCGCCGCCACATCAAACACGAAAATAGCGACAACAGGCCCTATGCCGTGCTTCAGCATCGCAAAGGAGTGTGTCAAGGCTATGCCTCATTGCTGAAGGTGATGTCGCACACTCAGGGCATTCCCGTCATGATCGTCAACGGCGAATTCTACGAGGGAACGCGATTCCTGGGCGGACATGCCTGGAGCTGTTCGTACGTAGACGGAGCGTGGCACTGGAACGATCCTACGAACAGCGAGAACTACGAGCCGGTAAACACGACGGGGCGGCACGAGAAGTGCGTCTACATTCCCCACTTCATGGCTTCGACATTACATGAAGACGATTCGTTCGTCTACACCTTCCACAACGGAAGCATGAACATCAAGGAAGTCAAGAAGCAGACGGCCTCGGTAACGATACCCGACACCGTGTTGGGCTATCGCATCAATGCCATGATTCTCGACAAGCCCCTGTCGACGAACGTGAAAGAACTCAAGTTCGGTCGCTACCTGTATGATTTCGGCGAAGAGGCCTACGGGCTTTCGTTGAGAACGGAAGGTGTGGAGCGCGTTACGGTGGACGAAGGCAATGAGAAGATCGAAAGCGACGAAGGCATCGTCTACCTCAAGTCCGACACACGGCCTTACTACATTCCGGAGGCGATGAGAATCATCAGGCTGCGCCCCGTGGAAAAGACCGACAAGAACTGGCTGAGCAATCATGCCGCCGCGGAAGAAGTGTGGTTCCACAAAGATTCGAAGGAGATTGCCGCTTACACCGTGGAGTACTGTCCGAAACTGAAGACCATTCACGTGCCCCAAACGGCCAAGGTGGACGAACAGGCCTTTATGAACAATGCGCCCGACACGAAGGTGGTGCGCTTCTGACGGCTACGCCATGCCCGCGGCGCAGAAAGGACAAACGAAAGAGGGATGTGCATCGACAGTGCGATGCACATCCCTCTTTTTCTTGAGCGCGAATGCGCTTCAGGCTTTCTTTCGCTGATTCAGTATTCGCCGTGCACAGTCTGCCATCACCGTTATGGCGCCGGCAAGGATGGCCGTGTCTTTAATCACCAGGCGTCCGGCTCCTGTAAGCAGGGGGAATCCGTGTTCTCCGCTACCGAGATCGGGAACCCACACCTCGGGCGTTGTGATGAGGAAAGACAATGTGCCGATGGTCATGATGACAGCGAGTCCCGCCCCCACGAAGCCTACGCGAGGGAAAAAGATACCCAGAAAGGTGAGCACGCCTATGGACATAATGAGAATGCCGAGGCCGTAGGAGAAACCGTAGGTGTTGTTCTCCCTATGCCACTGTTGCTTGATTTCGTTCGCTTCCCCCTCCTTGAGCTTGTAGTCCTTGTATTCGGGAGCGGGCTTCTCGTAGAAGAAACTCATAAAGGGACTGTTGGCTACGAAAGGCACGATGCCTTCGGCCTCATAATTCCAGAACTTCAGCCCTCCTATCCAGACGAAGATAACGAGGATGGCCACCCGAATGAGGTGAATGCCGAGCTGTTGCGCCGATGCCGCCACATGGAGCATCCGGTCGATGAAATGAGATAATGTACGCATGATTCTATACTATAATAACATCGGATACAGTTTCATGGGTGCAAAGTAACTTGTTTTCTCCCGAAGGCGATATGGCTTTTTGTCCGAAAGATTTGGCGATTCTTCCCTGATTTCACGAACGGGACTCTCCTTGGGGCGCGCTCATTTCTTCTTTTTACTCTTCTTCGCCCATCCCTCCTCGCCGAAATCGGGCTCCGGTCCGCGGAAGAACTGCATCCAGTCATCCTTCCGCTTCGGGCCTCGTGCGGCGGTGTAGCCTCTCTCTTCGCGACCGGGTTTCTTCTTTTCCGCTTTCTTTCCGCCCGTTGCCGGTGCGGGGCCGGCGGCTTCTTTGCGATGCGGTTTGTTGCGGTTGGTCGTCGAGGCGTTCCGGCTTTTGTCTTTCTTGCCGTCTTCGTCTCCGGCCACTTCGACCACTACTTTCCGTCCGTTCCACTTGGCATGGCCCAGAGCTTTGAGCACGTTCTGCGTCTCGCCCGCTTCCACTTCAAAGAACGAGTAGTTCTGCATGAGGTCTATGCGCCCCAACTCTATGCGCCCCCGCGTATGATTGTTCAGCAGGCCGATCAGCTCGGCGGCAAAGAAACGGTCGGTCTTGCCCAGGTTGATGAAGAGTCGCGTAAATCCGGCCTCTGCCGTGCGGCTCCGCTTATCGCCCTTGGCTGCCTTCCGTTCTCCCCGGCCTTCGGCCGACGGTTGTTCGATGTCGGGACGGTTACGGTAATATTCCTCGAAACGGTTGAACTCGTGCGACACGACTCTCTTAATGAGGTCTTCCTTGCTCAGCCATTCCAGCTTGCGATAGATTTCGGGCATGAAAGAGGCTATTTCTTCTTCGTTGACCTTAACCTTCTCCAGGCTGTCGATGACACGAATCAGCTGCTTCTGACAGATGGCTTCCGCCGTGGGCATCTGTCCGGCTACGAATTGTTTGCCTATGATGCGCTCAATTTCACGCATGCGGCCTTTCTCCCGCAGGTTGACGATGGCTATCGAAGTGCCCGTCTTTCCCGCTCTTCCGGTGCGTCCGCTGCGGTGCGTATAGCTTTCGGTGTCGTCGGGCAATCCGTAGTTGATGACGTGTGTAAGGTCGTCGACATCGAGCCCCCGCGCGGCTACGTCGGTGGCCACAAGCAGTTGCAGGTTACGCAGGCGAAACTTCTGCATCACAGTGTCTCTCTGGGCTTGCGACAGCTCTCCGTGCAGGGAGTCGGCATTGTATCCTTCCTGCATCAACTTGTCGGCTATCTCCTGTGTTTCCTTACGGGTGCGGCAGAAGATGATGCCGTAGATGTAAGGGTAGTAGTCGACGATTCGCTTCAGGGCTTCGTACTTATCCTTGGCATGAACGATGTAGGCCACATGCTTGACGTTGTTCGTGCTCTCGTTCTTTCGCCCGATGGTAATCTCACGGGCATTGCGAAGGTACTTCTTCGATATGCGCGCTATCTCCTGACTCATCGTTGCCGAGAAGAGCAAAGTGTTGCGTTCTTCGGGCACATCGGCGAGGATGGCATTGATACTCTCGGTGAAGCCCATGTTCAGCATCTCGTCGGCTTCGTCCATCACCACGTTGCGGATGGTGGCCAACGACACGGTGCCGCGCTCCATGAGGTCGAGCAGTCGTCCCGGCGTGGCCACAATGATGTGCACACCCCGCTTCAGGCTGCGTATCTGGCTGTCTATGGACGACCCGCCATAGACGGGAAGTACTTTCAGTCCGTCGATGTACTTGGAGTAATCGTTCAGATCGCCTGCTATTTGCAGACAGAGCTCACGGGTGGGACAGAGTATGAGTGACTGGGGAATCTGTTTCTCCACCTCTACCTGTTGCAGCAGAGGCAGGCCGAAGGCGGCGGTTTTTCCCGTCCCCGTTTGTGCAAGAGCCACTACGTCGTTGTTTTCTCCTAAAAGGTACGGAATCACTTCCTCTTGTACCGGCATGGGGTTCACATACCCCATCTCTTCAATAGCCCTGCGTATCTCCTCAGAAACACCGAGCTCTTCAAATGTCTTCATTAAAATCGTTGTATGTCTAAATCTATTCGGGCACAAAGGTAGAGATAAAAAACGGAAGTAGAGGAGAAAGGGCGGAAAATAATTGACAATAAGAGGCTTAAAGCCTACGGAGGGCCTTGGGGAAGCCCGGGAACCGACACCGGACACCCCGGGGCGGACGGAAAAGCCTTCTTCGGGCACAGTCCGGGAGAGTCCGCATTGTCTTCCTGTACAGAAAAGCGAAAGAACGAAGGGTTACTGAACGGATATTTTGTAGTTTTGCAAAAAGAATACCGAATCAATCAACACAAGAGGAGCATGAGGGTACTGATCATTAACACATCCGAACGGACAGGAGGAGCGGCCGTAGCCGCAGGAAGGCTCATGGAAGCACTGAAGAACAACGGAATCAAGGCCAAGATGCTGGTATGTGACAAGCAGACCGACCGTATCAGCGTCATCGGACTTCAGGGAGGATGGCGGCAAGTATGGAAGTTTGTATGGGAACGCGTAGTCATTTGGATGGCCAACCGTTTCAGCAGGAATAACCTCTTTGCCGTGTCCATAGCCAATACGGGAACGGACATTACCGCATTGCCCGAATTCAGACAGGCCGATGTCATTCATCTGCACTGGGTGAATCAGGGGATGTTGTCCGTGAAGGGATTGCGCGCCATACTGAAGTCGGGCAAACCCGTTGTCTGGACACTGCACGACATGTGGCCCGTGACCGGAATCTGCCACCATGCCCGGGAATGCACACGCTACGAAAAGGAGTGTCGACATTGCCCGTTCCTTGCCGGAGGAAAGGGACTCGCAGACCTTGCCGCACGCACGTTCAGGAAGAAGAAGTCGCTCTATGCCCTTGCTCCCGTACACTTCGTGGCTTGCAGCCGATGGCTCGAAACCCGGGCACGGGCAAGCGCGCTGCTCAGGGGGCACGCCGTGACGAGCATTCCGAATCCCATCAACACCAATCTCTTTCATCCCCGCGACAAACAACAGGCACGCGCACGCCTGCATCTACCGACGGAAGGAAAAATCGTCCTCTTCGGATCGGTACGAATCACCGATAAGCGCAAGGGCATCGACTACCTGACGGAAGCCTGCCGGCTCCTTGACGAGCAACAACCCGAACTCAAGGACTCGCTGAGCATCGTGGTCTTCGGCAACGACTCGGAACAGTTACAGGCATTGTTGCCGTTCAGGGTATATGCCCTCTCTTACATTGCCGACGAACATGCCCTGCCCGACATATATAGTGCGGCCGACCTCTTCGCTATTCCCTCGCTCGAAGAGAACCTGCCCAACATGATCATGGAGTCCATGAGTTGCGGAACGCCCTGCGTAGGCTTTCAAACAGGAGGAATACCTGAGATGATCGATCATCTGCATAACGGCTACGTGGCCCGATACCTCTCGGCCGAGGACTTTGCCAACGGCATGAGATGGATACTCAACGAGCCCGACTATGCCGAACTTTCGGAGCAGGCCGTGCGCAAGGCGGTCTCCTGCTATTCGGAAAGCACGGTGGCCAAACGCTACACCGATCTGTACAATAAAGTAACCGGTACTCATGTCTGACTTGCCCCTCACGCCGATCTTCTCTGTCATTACCGTGACCTACAATGCGGAGAAAGTGCTGGAACGGACCTTGCAGAGTGTCGTCGCCCAGACCTACCCGCACGTGGAATACATCATCGTGGACGGAGGTTCCACGGACAAGACCCCGGCGATCATCGGGAAGTACCGGTCGCAGATACACGCGGTGGTCAGCGAACCCGACCGGGGGTTGTACGATGCCATGAACAAGGGCATACGCATGGCCACGGGCCATTATCTCTGCTTCCTGAACGCGGGCGATTGCTTCCGCGAAGTCACGACACTGCAACAGGCCGTGCTCAGCCTGCACGGTCGGGAACTCCCGGACGTGATCTATGGCGACACGGCCATCGTCGACAACGAACGACGGTTTCTGCGCATGCGTCACCTCACGGCCCCCGACTCGCTCGACTTCAAGAGTTTCCGGCGGGGGATGCTCGTTTGTCATCAGGCCTTTTGGGTAAGGCGCGAACTTGCCGTGCCCTACGACAGGCAATATCGGTTCTCGGCCGACTTCGACTGGTGTGTCCGTATCCTGAGGCAGGCCCGATCCACGCATCACACACGGCTCATCCTTATCGATTATCTCGACGAAGGCCTTACCACGAACAACCGGAAGGCCTCGCTGAAGGAACGGTTCCTCATCATGGCAAAGCACTACGGACTGACGGGAACCGTCGTGCGGCACATCGGCTTTGTATTCAGGGCGATGTTCAGGCGAAGGTGACCGACGCTCAAGGACGGACAACGGCGAAGCCTCTGTGCAAGGACAAGAGGCTTCGCCGTTGTTTTATGCCGCGCACTCCGGGAGGGGAGCACGGGAGGGGTCAGTCTTCGAGATAGCCGAACTTACCGTTGTTGAAATCGGCAAAGGCTTGTTTCAGCTCGGCTTCATGATTCATGACGAAGGGTCCGTAGGCCGCGATCGGTTCATGGAGAGGTTCACCGCTAAGCACCAGGGCAATCGCCGTGTCGCCGACGGCTTCGACCGAGAAGGTTTCTCCTTCGTTGTCAAACCTCAGCAGGTGGTTGGCCGGTACTTCCGTTCCGTTCACCTTCAGGGTTCCTTCGATGGCCAGCACAAGGGTGTTGTAGTGGGCCGGAAAGCTGAATTCGGCCGTTGCCCCCCGGTGCAGACGGGCGTTCATCATGTGAATGGGCGAATGTGTCTGCGCGGGGCCTTCGACGTCGGCGTAACGTCCGGCGATGACCTCGACAAGGCTCTTCCCGTCGGCCAACTCATGGCGTCCCATGTCGCCATGACCGATGGCCTGATACTTCGGCTCCCGCATCTTGTCCTTGGCGGGCAGGTTGGTCCACAGTTGCACCATCTGGAACATGCCTCCCGTGCGGTTCCATTCTTTCTCGTAGTACTCCTTGTGCAGGACGCCCGACGCGGCCGTCATCCACTGCACGTCGCCCTCACGGATGACGCCTCCGCCTCCTCCGCTGTCGTGATGTTCCACACTTCCGCGGTAGGCGATGGTCACCGTCTCGAATCCGCGATGGGGATGCACACCGACTCCGCGGGGGACGTCGGAAGGCTTCACGGTCATCGGTGCATTGTAGTCGAGCAGGATGAAGGGATCCATGTCGCGCATGCCGAGTCCTCGCAAAGAGGGGATGAAATTATGTACCTTGAAACCGTCGCCCACCCAGTGAGCGGCCTGAGGGGGTACGACGAATCGGATTTGTTTGCTTCTTGTCATGATATTCCTTTCTTTTATAACATGTTTATGCTTCGGTCAGGGGGTGATGATGCGGTTGCTTATGGTGTAGGCTCCGCCCTGTTCGGCGTGAATCGACCTGACGGCCTCGTCGATTTTTCTTGCCATGCTCGGGGCATCGGGCGCGTCGATGTACAGCAGACGGGCCCCGGGTTGCTGTATGCCCAGCAGGCGAAGGAACGGTATGCGGGCGGGAACGGACACTGTTTCGTCGATGACCACGAGGTCTGCATCGAACGATTGCATCTTCCCGATGACCGTTTCCGTCTCCCCGCTGCTGACGACACGGCTGCGGTTACGGTCGGTCAGGTCGTCCAGTCCAGTTTTCGGGCTGAACACAAGTACGTTGAGGGCATTCATCTTCTTTCTCCTTTCTTTTATCGGTTTTCACGGTGCAAAGATAGGGCGAAGCGCGGACCCGTCGGTTGACCTATGGTAAGAAACGCGACCGGGCTTTCGGGGAGTTCTTCCCGGCGATGGTACGGCGTATGCGACTGAGGCTTTCGGGGGTGATGCCCAGGTAAGACGCTATCATGGCCTGCGGAACGCGCAGGGACATTTCCGGATAGTCTTCGGTGAAGGCGGCGTAGCGTTGTTCGGCAGAGTCGGACAGGAGTTGCGTGATGCGCCGCTGCTGGCGGAGCAGGTGTTCGTGAAGCATCTCTCTGTTGAAGCGGGCAAAGGCGGGATGGGAGGCCGACATCTTCGTCAGCAGGGCTTCGTCGATGAGCAGGGCACGGGTTTCTTCGAGGGCCTGAACGGTGTACGACGAAGGCAAATCGAAGTGCACGCCCTCGACGTTCGTCAGGAACCAGCCTTCGGCGGCGAAGAGGAGGAGGTGTTCTTTTCCCTTGTCGTCGGTGGAGTATTGCCTCAGGAGTCCGCGCTCGATGAGGAAGGAGTGGCGGCATCGTTGTCCTTCGGTCAGCAGGAAGTCGCCCTTACGGACTTCCATGACGCGGCATCGGCGGTGCAGCTCGGCCAATGCCTCTTGGGGAAGGCCGAGGCGGGTGGGGAGATAGGTGTTGGCTTGAAACTCTTTCATGGGGTGTCGATGCGTTTATTCGTCGATGCCCGACACGAGCACCGCGCCTCCTCCCGTGCGGAGGGTGAGCCTGACGGGGCCGCGGTCTTTCACGCGGAGCTTCTTCAGTGAG
>JBHAEN010000107.1:0-8343 GCA_041855645.1 Bacteroides sp.
GCACAAACATATTCCTATTTCGGATTTAATGAATGTATAAATCCGGCAAAAAGAGTATATAAATCAGTCAAAGCGCAATTCGCAGAGTCAACCGGCAAGTGCAAAGCACGTTGATTCTTCTGTAAAACCCGTCTTCGGGTGTTTTGAATTCCGCTTTTGTCCGGGTCTTGGGTTTGTTTTCTTTTGAATCCTTTTTCAGATTTTCTTTGGGAAGAACAAGCCTCCCGGCCGGGCGATTTTCCGCCTGTTCCATTCCGCGCTCCGACGCTCTCTTTTTTTTACACGATTCGACCCGGTTTCCGAAATGCACGCAATTCACGCGTCAAGTGCGTGCATTTGACTTCTGAAACACGTGCATTTCAGACGTCAGGTGGGTGCATTTCAGACGTCAAGTGCACGCATTTCGGAAACCCGCTTCCCATGGGGCTTTGGCGAGGGGAGAAATCCCGGCCGGTTCCGAAACCGGTCTCGCCGGGAGGGCTGAAAGAATTTTACAAAACGTCGAAGCGTGAGGGCGCGTGCGCATGGGGCATTTGCCGGACGACAATCTTTTTTAGCGGGGCAATGCCAACGGGCAGCCGACGCGTGACATACGATGTTTCCCATCGTTTTCTCCTGAAAAAACATCGCAGATTTTGGGCACTTCGATGGGAAAGTTCGATTGGTATATACCCGATTGCGGTTTTGTTTGTACTTTTGGTTCACATAATCGGAGTAGTGATGAAAAGTATTTTAACTTCCCTCTTCTTGTGCCTTCCGTTTGTATCGTCGGCCCGGCCCTACACGATAAAACACCTGGGCATCAAAGAAGGGTTATCCAACAATCACGTGGTGAGCATCGCTCAGGATAAGCAGGGCTTTCTGTGGTTTGCCACGGAAGAAGGGCTCAACAGGTTCGACGGCGTGATGTTCAAGTCTTACTATAAACAAGAGGAGAGTGCCGGCATGCAGAGCATTACCGGAAATGAACTCAACTGTCTGCTGGATGATCCTGTCGACTCTGTTTTATGGATAGGCACTCAACGGGCGGGATTGAATGCCTATGACTATGCCCGCGACACGTTTACCACGTATAAACACAGGGAAGGCGATCCCGAAAGCCTGATTACGGACGATATCACCAAGATAGTCCCGGCGGCAAGCCATGACGGAATCTGGGTATGCACCTATTGGCAGGGGATAGATTATTTCGACAAGCCGGCCGGCAAGTTCACGCACTACAACACCCACACCGTGCAAGGACTGGTCAGCAATCAGGTCTGGACCGTTGCCGACGGAGGAAACGGGTGGCTGTATGTCGGGCACGTAAAGCACGGTTTCAGCATTTTGTCCCTGAAAGAGAAAAAAGCCAAGAACTTTTCCAATCGTCCCGGCGACGCGAACAGCCTGCCCGGCAACGAGGTTAAATGCGTGTATAAAGACAAAAACGGCAACGTATGGGTGGGAACAAACAACGGATTGGCCCTGTACAATCCGCAGGCCGGGAATTTTATTGCCTTCAACGACAAGATAAGCGAGCTGTCGCGTCGCATTTACGACATCCGGCAGCTGGAGGACAATAGGCTCTGGATAGCCACGGAATCTGACGGCATCGTGATATTGGACTTGTCGCAACCGCTCTATCAGAAAACAACCCGCTTTCACCCGGTCTTGATACGGGAAGGAAATGACGAATACGGATTGTCCGGTTCCAGTATCCGATGCCTGTTTCAGGACTCCTTCAACAATGTTTGGGCCGGTTCTTGGGGAGGAGGAATCAACTTCATCGGGAACGAACCGCCCCTGTTCAAATCATACAGGTATTCACCCCGTCCGGCCGAAGAAGATGATCTGACGGGCAGAACCGTGTTGAGCATTTGCACGGACAAGGAAGACAATCTCTGGATAGGCACGGACGGGAACGGAATAAACGTATTCGGCAACGGAAAACGCGTCGCGACTTATACCGGCGAGGGGGGATTTCTCAACGGAAACACCGTGCAATGCGCGTTGTGCGATTCCCGCGGCGAATTGTGGTTCGGAGCCTTCTACGGAGGCATTACGCACTGCGACCCGAAAAAACGGCGGTTCGGGCAGATACTTCCGAAAGAGAAAGCCGGCACGGATGTGCGCTCGCTCTACGAAGACGCCGAGGGAAATATCTGGGCGGGAACCAGCGAAGGCGTGTACATCATCGATGCGGAAAGGAAGACCGTCAAAGCACACCATGAGCGTGAGAACAATCTGGTGCGGTGCGTGTTGAAAGACACCGAGGGACAGGTCTGGATAGGCTTCTTCGGGGGAGGATTGGGCTTGTACGATTCTCGTCTGGAAGAAATCAAACTTTTCGACGTGAAGAACGGATTTCCCTCAAACACGGTCAATGACCTTTACGAAGACAGGCAAAAGCGGTTGTGGGTAGCCACGGGCGAAGGACTGGTGTGTTTCTCTTCGCTCACCGACAGGAATTACAAGGTGTATCAAAGAGAAAGCGGGCTGGCCAACACCCATATACAAGCCATCGAGGAAGATGGCGACGGCAACATCTGGATGAGCACGAACAAAGGCATCAGTTGCCTGCTCAATGCCGGGAAGTCGTTTCATAACTACGATCATCACGACAATCTGCCGATGGGAAACTTCAACCGCGGTTCTTCGGGGCGCGGGACGGACGGACGTTTCTACTTCGGTTCGATCGACGGACTTTGCCATTTCCATCCGGAAACCGTATTGCAGAACAGACAGTCGCCTCCCGCCTTCATTACCGGCATAGAGATAACCGATCCCGTGAGCAGGGCGGGCAACAAACAACATAACGTCACTCTGAACGGGCGGAAGAACATAAAGCTGACCTACATGCAGAACAGTTTCAGCATTCGGTTCAACATTCTGAATTATGCCTTGGTGAACCGAGTGGAATATGCCTACATGTTGGAAGGCCTTGAAGACACGTGGCACACTCTGACCGATCCCGACGGCATCACTTTCCGGAACCTCCCCCCGGGGAAATACCGCTTTCTGGTGAAAACGCGGATGCGCAATCAGCTTTGGTCGGACGAAATCACCTCTTTGGACATCCGCATCGAACCGCCCGTATGGCTGTCGTGGTGGGCAAAAACCGCTTATGCGCTGTTGGCCCTCGCCGTGGTCTGTTCCGTTTTCTACGCTTACAAGAAAAGGCTGGACGCCGAAACGTTGTACAAACTGGAGAAGCAAAGCCACCGGAAAGAACAGGAACTGAACAACGAGCGTCTGCGGTTCTACACGAACATTACGCACGAACTGCGCACTCCGCTCACGTTGATATTGGGACCGCTGGAAGACATCCGGAAGAACGGTTCTCTCTCCGCAAAAGACTCGCAAAGAATATCCGTCATTCACCAAAGTGCCACCCGGCTGTTGAACCTGATCAATCAGATACTGGAATTCAGGAAAACGGAGACGCAAAACAAAAAACTTTGCGTGAGCCGGGGAGACATTGTCGCATTCATCCGTGAAGTGGGATTGAAGTATAAGGAATTAAACCGAAAGACACGGATCGACATTCGCATCGAAGCCGAAAACGAACGGATCGTGATGTATTTCGACAAGGAGATCATTCAGATCATTCTGGACAATCTGATATCGAACGCGCTGAAATATACCGAAGAGGGAAACATCACAATCGGCATCCGGAAAACCCGGCGCGACGGGGCAGACCATACCGACTTCTGGGTGAGCGATACGGGATACGGCATCAAGCCCGAAGCCATGCCGCACATCTTCGATCGTTATTATCAGGAAGAAGGCAGGCATCAGGCCTCTGGCACGGGCATCGGCCTGTCGCTGGTGAAAAGCCTCGTGACTTTGCATCAGGGACAAATCTCGGCCGAAAGCAAGCTCAATGCCGGAAGCCTGTTCCGTGTGAGCCTGCTCACGGACAATAACTATCCCGAAGCCTTGCATGCCGATTCGCAGACGGAGGAAGAACGACCCGAAGACCCGGAAGAACTTCGGGAACAGGATTCTCCGGCCAACGACAAACCGATTCTGCTGGTGGTGGAAGACAATCCGGACATTTGCGGATACATCGCGGAATCTTTGTCCGAGAGTTTCGAGGTGAAAACCGCCGCTGACGGGAAGGCGGGCCGGGAAAGTGCGCTCCGATACATTCCGGACATCATCGTCAGCGACGTCATGATGCCGGTCATGGACGGCAACGAGATGTGCCGCGAACTGAAAAGGGATATGCGCACCAGTCACATACCCATCATATTGCTGACGGCGAAAGATTCGCCGAAAGACAAAGAAGAGGGCTATTCGGTGGATGCCGATTCGTACCTGACGAAGCCCGTCAGCGCCACGCTTCTGCTCAGCCGCATCAACAACATTATCCGCTCGCGACGCCAGTTGGCCAAACATTTTGAAGCCCAAGCCGCCGTTTCGTACAAATCGGCCGTCGTGGCCGACTCGCTCAAGAAACTGGACAATGAATTTATCTTGAAAATCAACCGATGGATAGAGGAAAACCTCGATTCGGAAAAACTGAACATCGGGTATCTGGCAGACAAGATGTGCATGAGCCATTCTACCCTCTACCGAAAAATGAAAGCACTTACGGGGCTTTCCATCAACGAATATATCCGCAAGGTGAGAATACATTTCGCCGAACGGTTCTTGTTGGAGGGAAAGTACAACATCTCCGAAATCGCGTCGAAGACGGGATTCAACAACCTGTTTTACTTCCGTCAGTGCTTTAAGGAGGAATTCGGCCTCATTCCGTCGGACTATCTGAAACGGATGAAAGAGAAAGCGGGCTGCGTTTCTTCCGTTGCCGAACCGAAGGAAACGGATATGCCGACTCCCGACGGCATGTGAGCCTTGCCGATAACCTTTCGATGCCCGGTTCTGAAGTGCACGGTGTTCGGAACCGGACATCGAAGGCTTGGGAAAGCATGCCCTAAGGGGGGGATGAGAAGGGGCGGGGAGAGGTCGTCAGAACAAATCCTTGAACACCCTGTCGTCGCTCCAGTGATGGTCTTTCGGGAAAGGCTGTCCGCTCCATGCACGCTTCGACGTCCAGTCCTGTGCGGCGTCTGTCCAGAACGGGTGGGCGGGCGGAAGTCCCAAAGGCAGAAAGGCGAGCGAGGTCATGTAAAGACTGCCGTTGTTCGTGTACCAATCGGCGATGTGCGGTTGCGAACCTGTGAAGCCGATGGTCAGGAAGCCGCCTTTGTTGAAGTTGTCGTGCCCGTCGAACATACGGTGCAAGAGGGCGGTCAGGGCGGCACGCACCTGTCCGTTGGTCAGCGTCGGAGGCAATCGGTCTTGCCATGCCGTCATGGCCAAAGGCTGCATGGCCGCCATGCGGTAGGCGATGGAACGGCCGAACACGGGGAAAGTGCCCTCGGGAGAGATGAACCGCTCCAGGACGATGCTGTATTTCTGCGCACGCTTCAGCGCGCGCTCGTAATAGCCGGCATAATGGATGCGGGTGCGTGCGCGGGCGTCTTTCATGGCTTGGAGGGTTTCGAGATACATGGGGTGGAAAACGTAACTGCTGTAATAATCGAAGGCGAAAGACGGTCCGTCGGCATACCAACCGTCGCCCGTGTACCATTCTTCCACTTTGCGGATGGCCGAATTGATGCGGTATTCATCGTGTTCCGCGCCCGCTTTGGCCAGAAAACTCTCTATGAGAGACGAGAACAGCAGCCAGTTGGTATAGGGCGGATCGACCCTCCGAAGCTGTCGGAACTCCTCGATGTATCGTTTCTTCGTTGTTTCGTCGAGCGGCATCCAAAGGCTGTCGTAAGCGCGGAGAAAACTTTCGGCCACGTAGGCGGCGTCGACCAGAGCCTGTCCGTGTCCGCGCCACAAAAGGTAGTCCGGGTTTTGGGGATCGACGGCATTCGCGTAACTCCTGAGTGCCCATTCGCGCAGGCGGACGCGCATCCGGCCTTCGTCCGTGTCATCGTCGGGCAGAGAAAGCCAAGGTGCAAGGCCTGCCATGAGCCTGCCGAAGGCTTCCATATAGGCAACGCCCTTGTTGCGTCCGTCCCAGTTGGGGCTGACTTCGACCTCCATCCGTTCTTTCAAGCGGCCTTCCGCCATGTTTTTCAACACGGGTTCGGCCATGCGGTAGAGCAGGTTGCACCAGTAGGCACGATCGGTGTTGTGCATGCTTTCGAGCCGGCGCACATACTCGCAAGCCGCCAGCAGAAAAGCCCCGACTCCGAAATTGGCGGTGGAACGGGCATCGACCACCTGCCCGGGAATGGCTTTTTCGCCGATGGGTTGCACGTAGCCCACGCGGCCGTCCTTTTGCAGAGCCGTGCGTTTCAGGTATTCCCAGCCTTTGAGGGCTGCGGGAAGATGGGTCGGGGCATCGAGAAGACGGTTGTTCACTCCCCACAACAGGCCGTAAGTGAAAAAAGCCGTCCCGCTGGTTTCGGGCCCGGGAGCATGCGCCGCGTCCATCAGGCTGCGCGTCCAATAGCCTTCCGGCTGTTGAAGTTCGACGATGGCCCGGGCCATGCGGCAGAACTTTTGCACGAAGAAATCGCGGTGGCGGTATTCGCGGGGCAAATCCTTCAGCACCTTGGCCAGTCCGGCGAAAACCCAGCCGTCGCCCCGCGCCCAGAAGTCTTTTTGCCCTCCGGTCGTCCGATGCCGGGGGTAGACGTATTTGGCGTCGCGGTAGTAAAGCCCCGTTTCGGCGTCGTACATGATGCTGTCGGCATACAGGATGTATTCGTGGAGCTTGTCAAGATACTTCTCGTTTCGGGTGATTCCGTATAGTTTGGTCATGACCGGCATCACCATGTACAGGCCGTCGCTCCACCACCAGTAGTCGCGCTGAGGCGTATTCATCTGATATTCCATCACCTCGCGTGCGCGGGCAATCTTGCCGTTGTCGGGAGCCAGGCGGTAGAGGTCGATGTAGGTTTGAAAGCAGATCTGATAATCGCCGAAGAGGACATACTCGTCCGTTTCCCCGTAGGAATACTTCCATCGGCTCTTGTCGTTGCTCCGCGCCCCCTGCCAGCGGTTATGGACGGCCCATGCCTCGGAGTAGTTCCGATAGGCCTCGTTGCCGGTCAGGAAATAGGCTTCCATGTTTCCGGTGTGATAGGCGGCGTTGTCCCAGAAGGGACTTGCTTCGGGTCGATGATGGGTTTGCCAGTGGCGGTTGACGCGTTCGATGATGTTTCTCACTTCCTTGGCTTCCTGCAGGGCGGACTTTCCCGTGGCAGTCTGTGCGGCCGAAACCAGCCCGAGGGCAAGCAGGACAAGGCGTTTTAGCGGTTTGTTCATAAGGATTCGTTTTGAGGTTGATTATGGATTGCGATTCACTTCGAGCACATATACGGGCTGCGGATCGGCTTCCATCGCCTGTTCCCCGTCGCCTTGAAAGACGACTTGCACGTAGAGGTGCAACAATCTGCGCTGACGCCAAAGCTCCGTGTCGAAGCTCGGCTCCCAGGCATGCACGGAGAAATCGGTCAGGTCGTGCGTCGACCACACCCCCGACGAGAGGTCGGAAGTGCGGCTGACGGAAACCTTTCCGCCTCGTTCTTCATCCCGGAAGAAGTAGTACACCTCTTTGCCGTCGACGGCGATGCGCGGGCGGGCTATGGGAATCCGTTTGGTTCCTCCCCCTTTCAGCGAGAACGGCGTTTTCCGGTTCGATACTTGGGCCGTGTGCCAATCCGCCCCGTCGTGCCACACGATGCGGTATTGCGGAACGTCGCTGTCGGCACTCCTCCAATAGGCGGCAATATAAGGACGGCCTTCGTCGTCGGCACTCATGCCCGTCTGGTTGATCAGTTCGCTGTTCATCGGTATGTGGCAGGCGTACTCGGCATTGTCTTTTCGCAGAGGAAGTTCGTAAGGCTCGCCCGTTGAACGGCTCCATGTCTTTCCTCCGTCGGCCGACCGGGCATAACACAAGTCATGATTGGTTTCCACCAGCCAGCTCTCCCGCCACACCCACGAGAGATGAATGACGCCCCTGCCGTCTACGCAGAGTTGCCAATAAGCGTTTCGTTGTTGTTCGCCGTCTATCAGTACGTCCTGTACTCTCATCCAGCGTTTTGCTTTCAGGTCATATCGGTTCATCACGAGGTTGCCGCGTCCCGAACGTCCGGAGCGATAGACGAAAATCAGGTCGCCGTCGGGCATGGCGTAGAACTCCGGGTACGTCACGTCGGCTTCGTCCCGGCCGATCATCTGCTCTTTCGGTCCCAGCACGAGCGATCCGGGTGCCACGCTCCGGCAGTAGTTCAGCGGATGGCCGTGATGATCGAACGCCACGTGCAGGTAGCCTTCGGTGTCGACCATGATGCTGATTGCGTTGTGTGCGTCTTCGATGCGCCCCCGATA
>JBHAEN010000108.1:0-9866 GCA_041855645.1 Bacteroides sp.
CGTCAACTGCCTGCAAGCCGATAGCGGTCTGCCAAGCATAGCCCTTTTCTCTTTTCTGAGGCTCGCCTTGTCTTATATATTCTTCAAAGTCATTCATCATCTAATGTTTTAGCTGTTTAATGAATTGATTCTAAGTTCTCCTGACATTAGTTTCGGGAGAAGGGTATCACGAAGAGAAGCCAAACGAGAGACTTCAACTCCATTCTCTTGTTTCTTTGAAAGTAGAGGCGAAACAGCAAGATTAAATCTCGATATTATTTCTTTGGAATGAAAATCAATCATTTTGCTCATAATAATATGAATAGTCAATACCCTTCATAAACATTTCTCTGTCATCAATCTTGGTTGTGAGTACCGGTTCAACCAAAGCCTTGATGCGGGTATTATCAACTACACTCTCACGCATGGCTGACAGATAATCGTTCTTGTTTATTTGGCTCCAATCTACACACCGTTTGAGAGAACGTTTAAGCATGAGGTCAAGCCAAATGCGCGTGCTGCGACCATTGCCTTCCATAAAAGGATGGGCTATGTTCATTTCAACGTATTTGTCCATTATCTCATCAAATGTCGTCTCCGGCATTCGCTCTTTCGTTTGCAGCGTATCAGGGAAGTGCATACAATTGGCAAAGGTAAAACCACCTTTGGAGATATTCTTCGTGCGGATTTGTCCAGCAAAGTCATACAATCCTCCAAAGAGATAGGCATGGATCTGTTGCAGGCACTTTACACTTCCGGGTTCAAGACTTTTCAACAATCCACTCTCATAAAGTTGGTATGCCTTTTTTCGACTCTGTCCGTCTAAAGTGTTGTCACTGTAAGTAAACCAATCGAGAAATTCGTTAGCCCGATTATTGGGATAATTCTTTGCCAACAATGCAACCCCGTCATTGTCAAGAACATCAGCAACACGCATCTTGCCATCCGGAGCCTCGAATTTGAAGCCGTGAGTAGCACTCACGAGTTCAATTCCCTCTTGTTTTAATTTCCGTTTCAACCAACGCCAATAGTTACCGGCTTTGACATAGTCCGGCTCGTCGTTAATGGCACGCACGATATCTGTTGCAGAAAACCACCAACAGTTGTTCTCTTCGTCCCATACCGCCCTCACTTCACGATCGTTGAAGAAACGAATGGATGTCTTCTGCTGCTCTTTCTTCTCTTCCATTAAATGTACAATTTATCGACCAACTCCTCTGCCAATTTCCCGGATTCCGTCAATTCATAGTCCTTATCAAAACCATATATTTCCAGATATTCCAACGCCAGATCTCTTATTCTGTCTTTGATTGAAGCCGGATTTACAGCCATAATTGCGGTTGTTGCCGGGTTTATGCCCACTTCCGCTGCCATTCCCCATATTGTCCGTTTTTTGTGACCGGGAGATTGATCATTCATACCTGCGGCAGCATGGAGGATGTTATATTGCTTCCGAGACATCGGTCAATGTCAATTTCCAATCCGTATCCCATGCGTTTTCGATGGCTTTCGAATAATTCTTTATGCGATAATAATCGCCCACGTCTTTATGGTAAATAAAGCAATGATCAACGCAGTGGATTATCCATTTCAAAACCTCGATTTCCTTGACATTTAATTGATGAAACAAGGCATAACGGATGAGTTCCTTCATTTTATCGGTATCAAAATATTGCTCTTCAAACAATTTGTGGCAAAAAGTATCTTCTGCATCGTCATTTTTATTTTTCATAATCAGGCTGTTGCCTTCGACACGTTGTTCGCTTTCTTGCTTTTCGGGCCTTTTTTTCATTTGAACTCCAACAAGATTGATTACTGTTTTTGATTGACCATTGCCACCAAACGCCTCAGGGCGGCATTGGCAAGAACAGTCACTATTTTTCTGAAAAAGAATACTTTGCGAAGTTAAACAAAAACACACATAAAAAACAAATATTTTTTACGTCCTCTTTTTCTTGGACGATTTCGTTTTAACAATCCGCAAAGTCGACCAACCGGCAAGGGCAAATTTCGTTGATTCTTCTGCAAAACTCGCCTTTGGGTGTTTTGAGTTCCGTTTTTTGTTTGGGTCTTCCGTTTGCTTTCTTCTGAATCTTCCTGTTTTTTTTGAGGGAGGAAGAGCGCAGGCGTTGACGGATTCGAACCGCCGACCCTCTGCTTGTAAGGCAGAAGCCTGCCCCGTCGCACGCGCTCTCGGAGGAAGGGTTTCAGGCTGATTACAAACCATTGGCGGGCATTTTCAGTTTCGCTCCAAAATCTCCGCCATCCATTTTATGTAGGCGACAGCCGCATCGTTCTGCTCGGCGAGGAATCGGTACACGGCATCCTCACTCAGCACGCCGTGGGGGAAAGGCGGCGGGTCTTGATTGCTCGCTTCGCAGTCCCGCTGCCATTGCGGGCTGTGATAATAATCAGTCAAAGACTGAATTTGGGGCTGTAACGCTTTCCAGTCGGCAAGCAGAGCACGGGCTTTCCCGAGCAAGAGATCGGCCTCTTGGAGAATTCCCTCCATTTTCTGAATGTTGGCTTTTTGTTCTTCGGTCATGGTTTTACGGTTTTATTCCTTCAAAAATTCCGGGACAAAGGCCTTTATCGCTTCAAAAGCGTCCTGCAATGCCTGCCCGTTGTCTACGCTGCCTACGGCAGTGCCCTGCATTCGGATTATATGGAAATCACCGAATCCCATTATGTTGCAGAACATTTCCTTCAAATAATAGTGCGAAAACTCCAAAGGTGTGTAGCGGTCGTTACGGGTGTAAATCGAACCGCTGGACTGCAATACAAGGATTTTCCGGCCGTCGGTCATCAATCCTTCGGAGCCTCCCGTGACATAGCGGAACGTTTCGCGAGAGATGAGAATATTGTCCATATAGTCTTTCAGCATTGAGGGTATATTGAAATTGTGCACGGGCAAAACAACGACAATGCGCTTGGCCGACTTGAACTGTCGCATGAGTTCTTGCATCCGTTTCTGCAACCGTTTTTGCCCGGCGGTAAGTTCGCCGCCGGTGTTCCTGAACAGCTCCAGCATGTCGCCGTCAAGACGAGGAATGTCCGACTGATACAAGTCCAGTATCTCGACTTCTTCTTTTTTCATTTCGTCGCAACATTTTTTCAGCAGTTGCGCACTATACGTCAGGTTGTTTTTCGGCTCAGGATGAGCGTTCAGAATGAGTACTTTCATTTTTGTTTGTTCTTGTTTTTAGCGTTTATATCCCGACAAAAAAGTGAACGGATGCAGCATCTTCACCCGGACAGGGGGCAAAGGCAACGATTGTCTTCACGGATTTTATCCGCCGCACCCCATGACTTAAACAATGAAAAGCCGCTCATTGTTCCCGGAAGGGGGCCGAGGCGTTGACAGCGGGCATGCGCCGCGCTTTTCAAACAGCCTCATTACATCCGCTCCCTTTTTTTCGTATCTTTGCGCCCCGAAAAACCTACCTTCTATGATACGGAATCTTCTGTTTCGGAGCCTCTTCGCTCCGTTTCTTCTATGTTCCCTGCACGCGAGGGGACAGGACGCTGACAGCCTGAGCGTGTGGCCGACGGACAGCGTCTGCAACAGCCCGGCAAACGTCGATGCGCCCCACCGGCTCGTCCGCACGGGCCTTCCGCTCTTTGCCGCCGGAACGTTGCTGCGCGGGTTCGACGGACACATCCGCGACATACGCCACTCCTACTCGCCCGAATTCAAAAACCGCTTCGACGACGTGTTGCAGTACGCGCCGGGCATCGTCATGCTGAGCCTCAAGGCATGCGGCGTCAAGGGACGTAGCTCGTGGCCGCGGATGCTCGTTTCCGGAGGGTTCTCCGCAAGCATCATGGCCATCGGGGTCAACTCGCTGAAGTACGGCATAGGCCGGAGGCGTCCCGACGAGAGCAGTCGCAACTCGTTTCCCTCGGGACACACCGCCACGGCGTTCATGATGGCCACCGTGCTGCACAAGGAGTATGGCGAAACGCGCTCTCCGCTATACAGCGTGCTGGGCTACTCGCTGGCCACGGGCACGGCCGTGGGAAGGCAGTTGAACAACCGCCACTGGTTTTCCGACGTCGTGGCGGGCGCCGGAATCGGCATCGTATCCACGCAGGTGGGCTATTATCTCGCCGACCTGATTTTCAAGGAACGCGGGCTGGAGCATCCGCCGGGACGATGGTCGGCCGACATGCTGCACGACACCTACGCCACCCTCGGCATACAGGTGGGCTACTCGTTCGACACGCACGGCATGAGCCTGCCCGAAAACATCGAAATCGTCGGGAAAGGCGGAGCCACGACGGCCCTCACCGGAAGCTGGTACTTCACGCCCCACTGGGGGATAGGCGCGAAATTCGGCGTCGCCCAGTCGCTCCCGTCGTTGAACATCGACAGGTTTTCCCGCAACCATCCCGCCGCCGCAAAAGAAGTCGGTTTCCTCGAAATCCCGCCCATCGCCTTTTACAGCGGCAGCGGAGGCATACACTACAAGACGCGCATCCTGCCCGGACTCTTCGCGGGAGGAAGCCTCATGGCCGGACTGGGGCATGTGAAGGACTACCGGATAGACTTTCGCCGCAACGACGAGAGCGAAACGCGCCCCCTGCTTCAGACCTCGGCCTCGAAGCCCTTCCCGAACGTCGACCTCACCGCCCACCTCACGCACATCGCCGGGCAGAATCTTGCCGTGCGGTTCTACCTGAACTATCACCTGTCGAAGGCCCGGATAAACTACACGTACCACTCCATGCGCCACCGCTCCGAAGCCGTCGGGCCGGTCAACGGGATTCACCGCTTCACGCTGCGGCACCTCAGCGTCGGGGCGGAAGTGTCGGCGCTTATCTGGAAGTGAGGGCGGAAAAGAAAGCCCGAAGCGGACAGTCAAAAACGGACTTCGAGAAAAAACAGGATTCCGGCGTGCAAAAAATCAATGCCGACGGCAAAATTTTCAATACCGCAACTAAATTTTTCTTTATATTTGCTGCCGAGGCAAGAACTCCCGGAGGGCACTCCGTTTCTTGCCGTTTATTAACACTTAAATAAACTAAACATGAAAAAAATCAGTATTTGTTTTGCCATCATTCTGGCGTTTGCCTCGACGGTTCAGGCACAGAAGTTGAACAAAGGTTACAAAGGTTACGTAGACGCAGGCTATTTCATCGAAAATACCGACGTGGATTTCAACCGGTTCGAAATCGGCCTTTCGCACGGCTACCAATTCAACTCCCACCTCTTTCTGGGAGGCGGAATAGGGTTTCACTTCTCGCCATCCTGCGCGTCGAACAAGTGGGAAAATTATCTCGACACCAGAAACAGCAAGGTCGACATTCCGCTGTTTATCGATTTTCGCGCCCATTTCACCAAGAGAAGAATAGCTCCGTTTATCGGTCTCAAAGGCGGCATATACATCAGCGACAGCGGACCCTACCTCAATATTTCGACCGGTTTGAGGTATGCGCTCAACAGGAAATCAGGCCTCACCCTTTCCATAGGATACACGGCTGAGGAATTGGAATTCGACAGACTCAACATACGCGACAAAAGCACCGGGAGCACCCAATATCAGATCGAGGGGGCTGTCATCAAACTCGGATTTGATTTCTAAGAAAGGGCGCGAACGGAAGTGCCCCCCAAGGTTCTTTCCGGTTGAATAAAAAAACGAAGGGGCCGATCCGAAAAGTTTTCGGACCGGCCCCTTGAATGTTTCTACGCGCTCTTACTTGGGTATCGGGCCATTACGCAAAATAAATATCTCCTTTGATATTGGCTCTTGCGGATATTCCGGTTATTTTATGGATTTGAAACTTGAAATCCTTACCCCATCGCCCCCAATCCAACTCGGCATTATCGGGAAGGGTCAACGCCTCATATAGGCGGACCTTAAGACTTGAATTCGTCTTTACCTTTTATGATCTTGCCGATAACCGTGCGTGGTCGGCGCAATAACCACGCACGGCTAATACGACAAGTGCGTATGGTTAACGCGACGTGTTCACCTGCCGGAAAAGCCATTGGCGCACCGCCTTAATCTTGTAGGCGTAGTCAAAGGAATACATGTGTTCGCCCGCGCGCGGATTGGCGTCCACGCCTGCGGGGAGGGTGGTTCCTTTGTCGAACATCACGAAGTTGTGCGTGCTTCCCCGTTCAAGCAAGGCATGAATTTTGGCATCCTGCTCTTCGGCCGGCAATCGGGCCGAGAACGAGGTTCGGGCAAACGGATAGTTCTTCTCGACGAAAAGAGCCTCCAACGCCTCCATCCCCTTGGAAGCCTTCGGGTCGCCCTCGGAGACGATGTAGAAGAACTTGGCCTCGTTCAAGGGCGAGAGCACGTTCACATCCCACTGGCTGCCGACGAAAAGCGAAGCGGCAAAGAAACCCGGATGCTTGACGTTGAGGTAGAACGAAATCATTCCGCCCATCGACTGCCCCGTGGTGTAGATGCGGTCGGTGTCGATGCCGTAGGCGGCCACCACCGATTGCAACAGCCGGAACGAGATTTCCACCTCGTCGCCCGTTTCCCACCGGTCGTTCACGGCCGACTGCGGTCCGGCAAAGGCCGGCACAAGCACGAAACACGGATTCCCGGCCTGATGTTCGTCCATTGCCCAGACGATACCTCCCCACCCTTGCTTGAGCGGAGCCTCCGCTCCCTTGCCCACGGTGCTGGCGTCGGCAATGAACTGCACCAGAGGGTACTTTCGGGAAGCGTCGTAATCTTTGGGGATGAACAGGTTGTAGACCATGTTCTTGCCCGTTGCCTCGTCGCGGAATTCAAACGTCCGGAACTTTGCGGCCTCTGCGTCTCTCAACCTGAGCAAGTCCGTGTCGTAACTTTTGTCCGGTCCGCCGTATTTCCTCTGTTCGGCGGACGACGGGGCGGTCGGCTCCGCCGTCTCGGCAACGGTCTTGCTCTTTGAAACGCAAGACGCCACGGCCACGGACATGGCGCATAAAAGCATCATTTTCTTCATCTTGTTTTTGTTTTAAGGGTTATTGCAGGCCGAATCGACAGGAATACGACATGCGGCACTGAAAGATGAAACAAATATAGTCTTTTTCCGAACAGAATGTAATATCGGAACGATTGTTTCCGGCATTTTTTTCCGGAGGGAAAGGAGAAGCTCCCCTTTTTCCGGCGAACGGTCGACGATGCCTTTTATCGCACGCTCTGCCACCGAGAACCGCCCCGGTGGGCATACGCCCTCACGCGCAGACGTTTTGTAAACATCTTTCAACAGTCTTCGCAAGGTCGGCTTCGGAACCGGCCGGGATTCTGCCCCTCTCCAAAGCCCCATGGGAAGGGGGTTTCCGAAATGCACGCACTTGACGTCCGAAATGCGCGTGTCTGACGTCTGAAATGCACGTGTTTCAGCCGTCAAGTGCACGTGTTTGACGCGTGAATTGCGCGCATTTCGGAAAGCGGGTCGAGTCGTGTTAAAAAAAGAGAGAGAGCGTCGAAAAGAAAGGCGGGCGGACACAGGGGGGGGCGCATCGCGCTTTCCTTGTCCGCCCGCCTTGGGACGAATTACTCACAATGTCACTTTCCTACAAGGCCAATCCCACGCCGATCAAGAAAGTGTCTTCGCCGTAGACGGCCGTGGTGTGGCTGTAAGCGGCATTCAGCTTCAGCCCCTTATAGTTCGCTCCCAGCCCGAAGGTGAGGCAGTCGGCCGCCTTGTGGGCGTATCTGTATCCGAGGCGTGCCGAGACGAGCTTGTCGTAGGTGTATTCCAGCCCCGTGCCGACGTGCAGCTCCCGGCCCCCTTTCGGAACGAAGGCGCGCGAGGAAAGCGCGTAGGTGAGCCGATGGCGGCGGGCCACGTCGAAAGCCCAGTCGCCTCCCGCGGCCACGGATGTGGGCAGGCTGTGCGGAAGTTTCGTGTCGTCGAACTTGACGGGCTTTCCGGCATCGAGCAGGCGTGCGCCGAAGGTGAGCAGCGTGGGAATACCGCTCACCGTGAAGTCTTTCCGACAGCCTGCGCCCACCGAAAGAGTCACGCCTTCGGCACGGGTTCCCATGTAACTCTTGGCATACGAGCCCGAGGCGTAGACCACGATGTCCGAAGTCACGGCGAAGGCATAGCCCAAGTCGACCGCCAGTTCGTAGGGTTTCAGCGCGTCGGTTTTTCCGTCGGAAACGGGAATCGTCAGTCCGCCCTGCCGGCGCACGCCGGCAAAGAAGGCTTGTTGGGGGTGGAACTTGAATCCGGCAGAGAAGTTATATTGCATCAGCCTGCCGATTTCCGTCTTGGGGAAGACCTCCGCGGCCAGATCCGCACTGAGTTTTTGGCGCGCAAACACCAGAGCGGCGGGGTTTGAATACAGATGCATCTGATTGCTGTTGCCCAGCATGGTGTGTCCCATACCGGCACTGCGCACATCGGGATTGGCCTCCAAGAGAGTTAAGATACGCCCCTGTGCCCATCCGCTTGAAGAGAAAAGTGAGCAGATGAAGAATAGAATGGTAACTTTGGTTTTCATTGTTGCGATGTTAGTTCTTGATGAAGGTGCGTTTGCTTGTCGCACGTTCGGTTTGAATAATGAGGTGATAGATGCCCGGCGCCAACTTGTCCACCGAAAGGGTGGCTTCCCTGCGCACGGGATTGACGACGAGGCTCTCGTGGATGACCCGCTCGCCCCGCACCGAAGTCACGCTTACGTCGACTTTCTCCGCGTCGGAGCGGATGAGCATCTTGATGTAGCTGTGTGCGGGCAGCGGATAAAGTGCCTGCACTTCCGACGCATTTTCGTCGGTGACTCTCACCTGGAAGGTGGTTTGCGATTTCTTTTTGCCGTCGTTGACGATCACGGTGACGGTGGCCTCTCCCCGGGTCTTCGGCGTGAGCGTCACGGTTCCGTTTTCGATTTTGACATCCACCACGGCGGGATTGTTCGTCACCGCCTCGAACGCCGGATTCTCTATGCCGGGCGCCAGTTCGAAGACGTCCTTCACGCTGAACGTCATCGGTTTGTCGCCTTCGGTCAGGAAGACATCGCCAATACGGGCCTTTACGGCGGGGGCGTTGTGCGGCACGATGGCATAGCGGACGGTTTCGGTGCGCGTGCCTTTCAGTTCATCGGTCAGCACGATGTCGAAGTCGTAGGCTCCGGTTGTTCCGCCCACGAGGATGGTCATGTTCAGCCTGTCGCCGTTGCGTGTCACCGTCACTCCGGAGGGCAGCCCTTCGGTTTTGAAGTCCCACTTGTGTCCGTCCTTTTCTTCCACGTTGAACGTGTAGGTGTAATAGGGGCGTGTGTTGAGAATCAATACACGCTCGGTCAGGGGGTTGGCGAATAGGGGGACGTTGTTGAGTTTGGTGGTAAAGTCGGCTGTCGTTCTCTCGGAAGTGTTCCCGCTGCGGTCGCGTGCCACCACGGCCACGTAATAAGTCTTGTTGGATTCCAGTCCCGTGAATTGGTGGCTCAAAACCTCGCCTGCGTGCTTTTCATGCGAGTAGACCACCGTGGTGGGCTTTGAAGGGAGAGTGGTGATTTCTTTGTCGCTGAGATAAACGTCATAGGCAAAAGTGGTCTGAGTGGGGGCATCGGTATCCGCCGTCACTTGCCACGAGAGGGTGGCGTCGTAATATTGAGCATCGGACGTAATCGCACCTGCCTGAACGGGTTTCACGGTCTCGGCCTCACGAAGCGCATAACCTGCGTCGATATACCCCACACCCATCTTATTGCGCAGAGCCAAGTCGGGATTATAGGCATGAATGTCTTGCGGCTTAACTGCCCCCAACAAACGTTTGCACAACTTCTCATTGGTGAAATCGGGGTCTTTGGGGCCGAAGTAAGACACGATGAGGGCGGCAATGCCCGACACGTGAGGAGTGGCCATGGATGTTCCGTTGGCATAAGCGTAATAGATGCTTTGTTCCGCAGGAAAATCCCGACCGGGATA
>JBHAEN010000109.1:0-3765 GCA_041855645.1 Bacteroides sp.
AAATATCCCGACTATGTGTTCAACTTTGAAGGCGGAGTGAAGTATCAGTGGATGAAAGAGTATTACCCCATGCAGTACGAGCGGATGAAGCAGTATGTGAAAGAGGGGCGTTGGCATGTCACCGGAAGTACGTGGGATGCCACCGACGTGCTTATTCCCTCG
This sequence comes from Bacteroides sp., assembly GCA_041855645.1. Taxonomy (GTDB): domain Bacteria; phylum Bacteroidota; class Bacteroidia; order Bacteroidales; family Bacteroidaceae; genus Bacteroides. Next base: position 163 of record JBHAEN010000109.1, read on the forward strand.
CCGGAATCGCTGACACGGAACATTCTCTACGGACAGCGCTTCTTTCGCAAGGAATTGGGTGTGGAGTCGACCGACATCTTTCTGCCCGACTGTTTCGGTTTCGGGTGGACACTTCCCACCATTGCCGCTCATTCCGGCCTCATCGGTTTCTCCACTCAGAAACTCCAGTGGCGTCAGCATCCTTTCTACGGAAACAGGAAGATTCCTTTTGAAATCGGTCTGTGGAAAGGTGTGGACGGTTCGCGGATTATGCTGGTGGCCGATGCGCGCAATTATACCACCAAATGGCCCGATACCGATCTGAGCCGGAGTCCGGAACTGCTGAAACTCATCGACGAGAGCCCGCTGAACGTAACCTACCATTATTACGGAACGGGCGATACGGGCGGATCGCCTACCATCGAGTCGGTGCGTGCCGTGCAGAAAGGGGTGAACGGGCAAGGCCCGGTGAAAATAATCAGTGCGACGAGCGACCGGATATACAAAGACTTTCTGCCTTTTTCGGCGCATCCCGAATTGCCGGTGTTCGACGGCGAACTGCTGATGGACGTGCACGGAACGGGCTGTTACACCTCGCAGGCCGCCATGAAACTCTACAATCGTCGCAACGAACTGTTGGCCGATGCCGCCGAACGCGCCGCCGTTGCGGCCGACCGGCTGAAAGTCATCGCCTATCCTCAGGAACTGCTTACCGAGGCGTGGAAACGTTTCATCTGGCATCAGTTTCACGACGACCTTACGGGAACCAGCATCCCGCGTGCCTATGAGTTTTCCCGCAACGACGAACTGATATCCATGAAGCAGTTTGCATCCGTCCTGCAAAGTTCGGTCGGCGCGGTGAGCCGGGGGCTCGACACGCAGGTGAAGGGCCTTCCGTTGGTGGTGTTCAACCCCTTGTCTTTTCCCGCGGACGACTTGCTGGAGGTGAATTTTACCTTGCCGGCAAAGGCCGGGCATCTTGCCGTATTCGACGCTCGGGGCAACGAAGTGCCGAGCCGGACGGTGGCCGTGAACGGCAATCGGGTCACGATGCTGATCGGCGCTTCCGTCGCTCCTCTGGGATTGGAGGTCTTCGACATACGCATGCAAAAGCCTTCGGTTGCGGCTCCCGTGGTTCGCGTGTCCGACCGGGAGATAGAGAACAGCGTCTATAAAGTGTCGCTTGATGAGCATGGCGACATCGCTTCGATTGTGGACAAACGCAACGGACAAGAATTGGTGGAGAAAGGAAAAGCCATCCGGCTCGCCCTCTTCACGGAGAACGAATCTTATCGCTGGCCGGCTTGGGAAATCCTGAAGAAAACCGTCGACGGAAAGCCCGTGCCCGTCACCGGCAACGTCACCATTCGCAAGGCCGAAGAGGGCGCATTGCGTGGAGCGATTTGCGTGGAACGCACTTACGGCGATTCGCGTTTCAAACAGTACATCCGTCTGAATGAAGGCGGGCAGCGCGATCGCATCGACTTGGTGAATGAAATCGACTGGCACACCACCAACGCTTTGCTGAAAGCCGAATTTCCCTTGACCGTGGCCAACGAGAAAGCCGTTTACGACTTGGGCATCGGCAGCGTCGAGCGCGGCAACAACACCAAAACGGCCTATGAAGTATATGCGCAACAATGGGCCGATCTTACGGCAGCCGACGGTAGCTATGGAGTGTCCGTCATGAACGATTGCAAATACGGTTGGGACAAACCGGCCGACAACGTCATCCGCCTGACTCTTCTGCATACGCCCAAGACTTCGACCAACTATGCCTATCAGGACAGGCAGGATTTCGGTCGGCACCGCTTCACTTACTCCATCGTCGGACACGCCGGACGCTTGCGGAGAACCGAAACGACGCGCCGGGCCGAGATGCTGAACCAAACACCGGTGGCCTTCATCGCGCCCAAACACAAAGGACCGTGGGGAAGAAGCCTCAGTCTGGGAACCTTGGATAGTGGAAACGTCTTGCTGAGAACCATGAAGAAAGCGGAGGATAACGACGGCTACATTTTGCGCTTCTACGAAACGGGAGGAGAGGGTTCCGAAAAAGTGAACTTCACCCTGCCGGCCGACATCTTGTCCGCAGAAGAGGTGAATGGCGTGGAAGACAAGTTGGGCGATGCCGTGTTCAGCGGACGAACATTGACTTTCAGCATCCTCCCCAACGGCATCAAAAGTTTCAAAGTGAAGCTGGCCGATCCCGGAAATCGCCTGCCCGAAACGGCTTCTGCCTGCATCGACCTGCCTTTCGACACCAAGGCGGCGAGCTACAATGCTTTCCGACGCGAGGTGAACTTCGACGGGCGGGGACATTCGTTTGCGGCCGAGTTGTTTCCGGAAACGCTGAGTTACCGCGGCGTCACTTTCCGTTTGGGTGAGCCCGACGCCCGCAATGCATTGAAGTGTCGCAAGCAGACCATCGCCTTGCCTCAGGGCAATTTCGACAGGCTCTACCTCTTGGCTGCGTCCGCTTCGACGGATTTGAAGGCTGTTTTCAAGGCAGGCAAGTCGGAACAGCGTGTCGTGGTTCCTTCCTACACCGGTTTTATCGGCCGGTGGGGAACCGATGGCTATCTGAAACATGCCGCCGATCCGGCTTTTGTCGGGACTCATCGCCACAGCATGCTTCAGAACGCGGATTTGCCGTATGAATACACCTACATGTTTTGTGTCGCGCTGGACATACCGAAAGGAGCCTCCACGCTGGAACTGCCCGATTGTCCGGCACTGACGGTGTTTGCAGCCACCGCCGTGGAAGAGGCCGGCAGCCGCGTGACGCCTGCCGTCGATCTGCTGAAAGTCGACCTCCCCGACAAGGAAGCGGAAGCGGCCGACGAGGTGCGCCGAAACCTCCTGCTGAACGTTCCTGTGATGGAAAAGAGCGGCGAAATTCACCCTCGCGAACGGGCGGAACTGGCTGTGGACGAAGACATCGAAACGAAATGGTGCGACGTGGGGCAGGAAAAAGCCAAGTACATCGCTTTCGATTTGGGAGCGGAGAAAGACCTGAAAGGCTGGCAGGTTTTCCACGCCTCGCTGGAGTCGTTGGATTATACCACCAAGGAGTATGCCCTGCAAGTGAAGAACCGTCCGGAAGAAGATTGGATTACGGTAGACACGGTTGCCGACAATGTGGCCATTGAAACCGACCGTCTGCTGCCCAAACCCGTCAGGGCACGCTACGTGCGGCTCTACATCACCAAGCCCGACCAGAGCGAGGGACGCACGGCCCGCATTTACGAGTTTAGCGTGTATTGACATTGCAGGCACATCGCGAAGCGCGACGGCTTGCGGAATTAATTGCAGCGGCTATCCGTTTTTTCCCGAAGCGGATACCCGCTTTTTTCGCACCCCGTTATTCGTTTGCCTGCACCCAAACGAAAAAGAGCGTGCACTCCGACGAAAAAACGGGTGCAGACCAACGAAAAAGAGCATGCAGGCCGACGATTGATTTTGTGCGGTCGGGGGAAGTGGCGCGTGCAGGCGGGCGAAGATAATTGCGGCTCTCGCGTGAATTGATTTTAATTCGTTGAAAAATAGTAGGTTGCCGGTCTTTGAGTAACCCTGTTCCGGGAGAGGACGAAAAGGAGACAGTCGGATGCGGAATGTTTTCTC
>JBHAEN010000110.1:0-3490 GCA_041855645.1 Bacteroides sp.
CTCTGCGTAACCTCATCGGCGAAGAGGCCTACATTTTCATCAACTATTTTTCGGCCGCGATGACGCTCATCGCTCTGGTGGCCATCGTACTTTTTTATCATTCATCGGCAACGGCGGGCGAAGGCAAGTCAATGCGCGAAATCGCTTTGGGTTTCGGACGGATTATGCGCAACTGGCGTCTGATCGTTCTCATCCTTATCGTCACGGGCTTCTGGATGGTGCAACACCAACTGTATGCCACCATGCCGAAGTATGTCATCCGCCTGGCGGGAGAAACGGCTCGCCCCGGTTGGATAGCCAACGTGAATCCTTTCGTTGTGGTATGTTGCGTCAATTTCGTCACCCGCCTCATGGCCCGGCGTTCGGCCATCACCTCGATGAACGTCGGCATGTTTCTCATCCCCGTCTCGGCTCTGCTCATGGCATGCGGCAATCTTTTGGGAAGCGACATCATATCGGGTATCAGCAACATCACGCTGATGATGATTCTGGGCATCGTCGTCCAAGGTTTGTCGGAGTGTTTCATTTCTCCCCGCTACATGGAATACTTCTCCCTTCAAGCTCCGAAAGGCGAAGAGGGCATGTATCTCGGTTTCAGCCACCTGCACTCGTTCCTTTCTTCCATATTCGGCTTCGGACTGGCCGGGGTGCTACTGACGAAGTACTGTCCCGATCCCGCTCTCTTCGAGTCGCGCGAAGCCTGGGAAGCGGCCAGCGTCAATGCCCATTACATCTGGTATTATTTTGCGGCCATCGGCTTTATTGCAGCCATCGCCCTGCTGATATTCGGTCGAGTCACCGCGGCCATCGACCGGAAGAAAGCTCTCTTATCTTAATCGACAATCAATCACTATGCACCATTACTTATGTTAGAAAAACTCTTTAAACTGAAAGCCAACCGCACCAACGTGCGAACCGAAATCGTTGCGGGCATCATCACGTTTCTCACGATGTCCTATATCCTCGTCGTCAATCCCAACATCCTGAGTCAGTCGGGCATGGACAGAGAGGCGTTATTCACCGCCACGGCCATTGCCAGCATCGTGGGCACACTGGCCATGGCTTTCATCCCCAATCTGCCCATCGCGCAGGCTCCGGGTATGGGGTTGAACAGTTTCTTCGCTTTTTCCGTCGTACTCGGACTGGGCTATTCCTGGCAGATGGCGTTGACGGCCGTTTTCATCGAAGGAATCATCTTCCTGATACTCACAGCCTGCAACGTCCGGGAGGCCATTGTCAATACCATCCCCCGCGGCATTAAAGAAGCCATTCCCGTGGGGATAGGTCTGTTCATCGCCCTCATCGGCATGCAGAATGCCGGACTCATCGTAGGTAATCCCAACACGATGGTGTCGCTGGGAAGCATGTCCGATCCCCGCGTATGGATTGCCATGCTGGGTATCGTCGTCACTGCCGTTCTCTTCATTCGTCAGGTACACGGCTCTTTTCTTATCGGAATTGCCGTGTCGACAATTTTTGCCGTATTGCTGGGCCAGGTCTCCGCTCCCGAAGGCGGAATCTTTTCAATGCCTCCGTCGCTGAGTCCCGTATTCCTTCAGTTCGAATGGGATCATGTTTTCACTCTCGACATGCTGGTGGTCGTGTTCACTTTCCTTTTCGTCAATCTGTTCGACACCATCGGCACACTTCTCGGCGTGGCTTCCAAAGCCGGAATGCTTGACGAAGAAGGCAATTTCCCGCAGATCAAAAAAGCACTGTTCGCCGATGCACTGGGCACCACGGCGGGTGCCATTCTGGGTACGAGCACCGTCACCTCGTTCGTGGAAAGCACGTCGGGAGTCGCATCGGGAGGACGTACGGGTCTGACTTCGTTGTCGACCGCGGGAATGTTTCTCCTCTCGCTCTTCTTTGCTCCCTTATTCCTCATGGTTCCTGCCGCGGCCACAGCTCCGGCACTCATCATCGTCGGGCTGTTCATGGTCAGTTCGGTGGTGAAAATCAACTTCAATGACATGTCCGAGGCCTTCCCCGCATTCCTGACCATCGTGATGATGCCCTTCTCGTTCAGCATAGCTCACGGCATCGTGTTCGGCATGCTCTCGTTCGTCATCCTGAAAGCATTCAGCGGACGTTTCCGCCAGGTATCGCTGACGATGTGGATCATTTTCGCCCTCTTCGTTTTGAAATTGATACTCGAAGGAACCGGAATCATTTAACCCGAACAAGGCCGAAATCTCATTCGATAAACCTGCCGATAAGGGGCTGAGCCGAAACGGAAGTTTCGATTCAGCCCCTTTGAGTATGTTGGAAAAGGATGAGAAGACGGAGAAAAAACAGAAATTTGAAACGACGATAAAAGAGTTCGTCAAACAAATGACTAAATTTGCGCCTCCGTCCGGTTCGGGCATGAAGAATCCGCCTTGACGCATAAACAACTTATTTCAAAATCAGTCACACACTTACCTTTCTTATGGAACATTTCTCAGCCATCATCTCCCATCTGCTTGGCATCACGAAACGGCAAACGGAAGCCACACTCCGCCTGCTGGAAGAGGGAGCCACGATTCCCTTCATAAGCAGATATCGGAAAGAAGCAACGGGCGGCCTCGACGAGGTGCAGATAACCGAAATCAAGCAGCAGGCAGACCGACTGGAAGAGATAGCCCGACGCAAGGAGACCGTCATTGCCGCCATTCGCAGTCAGGAGAAACTGACGCCCGAACTCGAAGCCCGTATCGCTGCAACGTGGGATGCCACGGAACTTGAAGACATCTACCTGCCGTATAAGCCCAAACGACGCACCCGTGCCGAGGTTGCCCGACAAAAAGGACTCGAGCCTTTGGCCGTTTTACTTCGCTTACAGCGTGAGGCCGACCCCGTGCGCAGGGCTTCTGCATTCCTGAAAGCAGGAGTCGTGGAAACCGTGGAAGAAGCCATCAAGGGGGCATGCGACATCATTGCCGAACAAGTGAGTGAAGATGAGCGGGCACGCCAAGCGGTTCGGACACAATATGCCCGGCAAGCCGTAATCACGGCTTCGGTCGTAAAAGGCAAGGAGGAAGAAGCATCGAACTATCGGGATTATTTTCAGTTTTCCGAACCGCTGAAACGTTGCACTTCGCACCGCTTGCTCGCCATCCGACGGGCCGAGGCCGAGGGGCTGCTTAAAGTGAACATCGCTCCTGCCGACGACGATGCCTGCCTCGAACGGTTGAAGCGACTTTTCGTACGCAACGGTCCTTGCGCAACCTATGTGGAACAATCCGTCGAAGATGGCTACAAAAGATTGCTCCGTCCTTCGATAGAAACGGAGTTCGCTTCGCTGTCGAAAGAGAAGTCCGACGAGGAAGCGATAAGAGTGTTTACGGAGAACCTTCGCAAACTGCTTTTGAGTGCCCCCTTAGGGCAAAAACGCGTGCTGGCCATAGATCCCGGATTCCGAACAGGATGTAAGGTGGTGTGTCTCGATGCTCAAGGCAATCTGCTTCATAACGAGAATATTTATCCTCATCCCCCGGTCAACAAGAAG
>JBHAEN010000111.1:0-15520 GCA_041855645.1 Bacteroides sp.
AATGGGGATGTGGAACGCCGCCTGACCGGCCGTGGACAGGAAGTGGGAACTGATTTCTATGTCTTCATAATGGTGCATGATGGAGGTGTTCACGCCATACCGCTGCCTCACCCATTCCACCTCGGCTTCCGTATAGCCCGCAAACTGCATCAGCTGCACCTCTCCCTCCCTGCCTTCAAGTTCTTCGATCCGGCGGATGCGGAGTATCTCTTTGTTTTTCAGCAATACTTCTATCATGGTCTTCGCTTTTTTCGGATGCCGGCCGTCAGTTGGCCTCGTCCCACCACGGTCCGAACTCCTGCCCTTCGTCGTCGAGGCGAACCACCTCGCCTATCCGCGGGGTGAGAAGGCGGAAGGCCTTGTCGCGGGCGTTTTCGCGGGCCTTACGGAGCGGTTCGTCCCACTCATGCTTGCCCAGCGCAAACTTGGCGTGGTGTACGGTCAGCACGCGCAGCGGCCGGAGGTCGGCCACGGTTTGCGGCAGTTCGTCGGGCATCGTGTGTATGTGCCGCCAGTCTTCACTGTATTGTCCGTTCTCCAGAACGGCCAAGTCGATCAGGGGGAACTTGTCGGCTATCGTCCGGTAGAACGTTCCGTAGCCGCTGTCGCCCCCCAGATAGATTGTTCGCGAGGGGCTTTCGAGCATGAACGAAGCCCAGAGGGTTTTGTTCCTCTTCAGTCCGCGTCCCGAGAAATGACGGGCGGGCAGGGCGGTAAGGCGGAATCCGCCGGAGATGCGCGCGGCCTCGTACCAGTCGAGCTCGACAATCTGTTCGGCCGAAAAGCCCCATCGCTCGAAATGTTCGCCCACGCCGAGCGGCGCAATCACCCGCCCGACGCGGCCTTTCAAGCGGGTCACGGTCTGATGGTCCAGATGGTCCCAATGGTCGTGCGTGATGATGAGATAGTCGATGTGAGGCATGTCCGAAGGCTTGTAGCAGTCGGCCCCCTCGAAAGGTTCGACCGAGAAAGGCAGGGGCGAAGCGGTGAGCAAGGCGGGATCCACGAGGAAGGTCTTCCCGTCGAGGCGGATGAAATAGGCCGAATGTCCCAGCCAGACCAGCACGTTTTCGTCCGCGGGCAAGGCCTTCAAATCGGTTTTCACCACGGGGACGGGAGCCTCGGGGCGCAGGCGGTCGACTTTCCGGAACAGGAAATCGAAAAGCATCCTCCCGAACGATTTGTCCGTGGTGAGCTGGGGCGTCGGGGCCGGATTGCGGAATTCGCCGTCGCGATAGTTGGGCGAGCGTTCGATGCGCTCCAGCCTTTTGCCGCGGGGACTCCGCCCGAACTTGGGTTGATTGACAAAAATCAGCCCCGCAGCCGAAAGCAGCAGGACGGCACAAATCAGGATGGGCAGCATTTTCTTCAGTCTTTTCATGAACAATGGCGTCTTATCGGGCAAAAGTACAAAAAAGAGAGGAGAAGAACGAAAAAAAGACGGCGGTATTTTTCGTTTCGTAAGAAGCTGACAAACAGCATGTCGGGCTTCCTCCGCCGAAGCGTGCGACGGCCGCGCGACAACCGTCCGACGTTCGCGTCCGAAATGCACGTGTTTCTGGCGATGCCCCTGCCATGTCCGCAAACGGCGGAAAGAAGGGGAGCTTTTTGCTCAAAATCTCCCGCCCTGTGCATTTTTACCGCCGATTTCTTGCGAGAACCGTGTGTTTGACTAATTTTGCACACCGATAGTTAACCGAATAGTATAAGATAGGAAAAGGAATTGACTACCCGACAACTACTTGGCTACTACCCGACAAACAGAATACTAATACTAAAATCGACAACATGAGTTTAAGAATCGTTGTACTGGCTAAGCAAGTCCCCGACACGCGAAACGTGGGGAAAGATGCCATGAAAGCCGACGGAACCGTCAATCGCGCGGCACTGCCCGCCATCTTCAACCCCGAAGACCTCAATGCGCTGGAACAGGCACTCCGCCTGAAAGACGCTCATCCGGGATCCACCATCACCATCCTCACCATGGGGCCGGGACGCGCGGCCGAAATCATCCGCGAAGGACTGTTCCGCGGAGCGGACAACGGCTATTTGCTTACCGACCGCGCTTTCGCCGGAGCCGACACGCTGGCCACGTCCTACGCCCTCGCCACGGCAGTGCGTAAAATCGGCAATTGCGACATCATCATCGGCGGACGTCAGGCCATCGACGGCGACACCGCGCAGGTGGGACCTCAGGTGGCCGAAAAACTGGGATGGCCCCAAATCACCTACACCGAAGAAATCATCAGCGTGAAAGACGGCAAAATCACGGCCAAACGACACATCGACGGAGGCGTGGAAACCGTGGAAGGCCCGCTGCCCATCGTCGTCACCGTCAACGGCTCGGCAGCCCCGTGCCGCCCCCGGAACGCGAAAAGAGTGCAAAAATACAAGCACGCGAAAACCGTCACCGAAAAACAACAAGGTAATCTGGACTACACGGAACTGTACGACAAACGCGACTACCTGAACCTTCAGGAATGGAGCGTGGCCGACGTCGAAGGCGACCTCGCCCAATGCGGACTCTCCGGATCGCCCACGAAGGTGAAGACCATACAGAACATCGTCTTCCAAGCCAAAGAAAGCAAAACGCTGGGCGGCACCGACCAAGAGATAGAAAACCTGATGGTAGAACTGTTGAACAATCACACAATCGGATAAGGACTTCAAGAAAGACAACACACGTGGCAGACGGGGAGAAAAAAACGCTCGCCCGCCGGCCGAAATCCTGCCGATGCAAAAACAAAACTCCAAAATCATGAATAACGTATTCGTATATTGCGAAATAGAAGGCGGAACAGTCGTCGACGTCAGCCTCGAACTCCTCACCAAGGGACGCAAGCTCGCCAACCAACTGAATGCCCGGCTCGAAGCCATCGCCATTGGCGAAAACCTCGAAGGCATCGAAAAACAAATACTCCCCTACGGCGCAGACCGCGTCCACGTCTTCGATGCTCCGGGGCTGTTTCCCTACACCTCACTCCCCCACTCTTCCATACTCATCAACCTCTTCAAAGAGGAAAAACCGCAAATCTGCCTCATGGGAGCCACCGTCATCGGGCGCGACCTCGGGCCCCGCGTATCGTCGGCACTCACCAGCGGACTGACGGCCGACTGTACTTCGCTCGAAATCGGCGACCACGAAGACAAGAAAGAAGGAAAGGTCTACAAAGACCTGCTTTACCAAATCCGACCCGCTTTCGGCGGAAACATCGTGGCCACGATTATCAATCCCGAACACCGGCCGCAAATGGCCACCGTGCGCGAAGGCGTGATGAAGAAAGAAATCATCGCGGCCGACTACAAAGGCGAAGTCGTCCGCCACGAAGTGAAAGACTACGTGACGGATGCCGACTTCGTGGTGAAGGTAATCGAACGCCATGTGGAAAAGGCCAAGAACAACCTCAAAGGCTCGCCCATCATCGTGGCCGGAGGCTACGGAGTGGGCTCGAAAGAGAACTTCGACCTGCTGTTCGACCTTGCCAAGGTGCTCAACGCCGAAGTGGGAGCCAGCCGCGCCGCCGTAGATGCCGGATTCGTCGAACACGACCGTCAGATCGGGCAGACCGGAATCACCGTCAGACCCAAACTGTACATCGCCTGCGGCATCAGCGGACAGATTCAGCACATCGCCGGCATGCAGGAAAGCGGCATCATCATTTCCATCAACAACGACCCCGACGCACCGATCAATTCCGTGGCCGACTACGTGATCAACGGCGACATCGAAGAAGTCGTGCCCAAAATGATCAAGTATTACAAACAAAACAGCAAGTAAGGTTTCAGCGAACAAAAGAAAAAAGACTATGGCAAACTTTTATACCGACATACCGGAACTCAAGTACCACTTGAACAATCCGATGATGAAACGCATCTGCGAACTCAAAGAACGCAACTACCGGGACAAGGACGAGTTCGACTACGCCCCGCTCGATTTTGAAGACGCAATGGACTCGTACGACAAGGTGCTCGAAATCACGGGCGAAATCACGGGAGAAGTCATCGCACCCAATGCCGAGGGCGTGGACATAGAAGGGCCGCACCATGCCGACGGACGCGTGGAGTACGCTTCGGGAACGAAAGAGAACCTCGACGCAATGGTCAAGGCCGGACTGAACGGAATGACCATGCCCCGACGCTTCGGCGGACTGAACTTCCCCATTACGCCCTACACCATGTGCGCCGAAATCGTGGCCGCGGCCGACGCCGGATTCGGCAACATCTGGTCGCTGCAAGACTGTATCGAAACGCTCTACGAATTCGGCAACGAAGACCAACACAGCCGCTTCATCCCGCGCATCTGCGCCGGTGAAACCATGTCGATGGACCTGACCGAACCCGATGCCGGATCCGATCTTCAATCGGTCATGCTGAAAGCAACGTACAGCGAAAAAGACAAATGCTGGCTGCTCAACGGAGTGAAACGCTTCATCACCAACGGCGATGCCGACCTGCATCTCGTGCTGGCACGATCCGAAGAAGGAACGCGCGACGGACGCGGACTGTCCATGTTCATCTACGACAAACGTCAGGGCGGTGTGGACGTGCGCCGCATCGAACACAAACTCGGCATCCACGGCTCGCCCACCTGCGAACTGGTGTATAAGAACGCCCGCGCCGAACTCTGCGGCGAACGCAAGCTGGGACTGATCAAATACGTCATGGCACTCATGAACGGAGCCCGTCTGGGCATCGCCGCACAGTCCGTCGGACTGAGTCAGGCGGCCTACAACGAAGCACTCGCCTATGCCAAAGACCGCAAACAGTTCGGCAAAGCCATCATCGAGTTTCCCGCCGTGTACGACATGCTCGCCATCATGAAAGCCAAACTCGATGCCGGACGCGCCCTGCTCTATCAGACCGCGCGCTACGTGGACATCTACAAAGCACTGGACGACATCGCCCGCGAACGCAAACTGACCCCCGAAGAACGGCAGGAGCAGAAACTTTATGCCAAACTGGCCGACAGCTTCACGCCGCTGGCCAAAGGAATGAACTCCGAATACGCCAACCAGAATGCTTACGACTGCATACAGATACACGGCGGATCGGGCTTCATGATGGAGTACGCCTGCCAGCGCATCTACCGCGACGCCCGCATCACCAGCATCTACGAAGGAACCACGCAGCTGCAAACCGTGGCCGCCATACGCTACGTGACCAACGGGTCGTACATAGCCACCCTGCGCGAATACGAGGCCGTGCCCTGCTCGCCCGAAATGGAACCTCTCATGAGCCGACTGAAGAAAATGGCCGACAAGTTTGAAACAAGCACCAACCTCGTCAAGGATGCCCAAGATCAGGAACTGCTCGACTTCGCCGCACGCCGCCTCGTCGAAATGGCCACCCATTGCCTCATGGCTCATCTGCTCATCCAAGATGCGGGCCGTGCACCCGAACTGTTTGCCAAGTCGGCACGCATCTACCTGAACTACGCCGAGGCCGAAGTGGAAAAACACGACGCTTTCGTCAGAAATTTCAAGAAAGAAGATTTGGCTTTCTACCGCCGATAACCATCGGCTGCGATACCGCCATTAACCACGAAGAGGCTCCCTGCGGAGCCTCTTCGTGTATATACCCGTCTCGCCCGACGAGCGAAAGCCGTTCGGCGGCCATAAAAAAACTTACTCAGGAATACGCGAAATGGCGTAAACCTGAGTAAGATTATGGAATTTTGCCGAGGTTTCAGGCCTCAACTTTTATTAGTCTTCGGCCACAACGTCAAAAGGCACTTCCACTGTCACTTCTTTGTGAAGTTTGACAACGGCCTTGTAGCTGCCCACCTCTTTTACCGTATCTTTTACGACGATAATCTTTCTGTCGATTTCATGTCCCAACTTGGCCAAGGCTTCGGCGATCTGGATATTTCCAACCGAACCGAAGATGGTTCCCGTGGAGCTCACTTTCGTGGCAATGGTCAAAGAAACGCCTTCCAATTTGGCGGCAACGGCTTCGGCATCTTTCTTGATTTTCTCAAGTTTGTGGGCGCGTTGCTTCAATTCTTCGGCCAACATTTTTTTTGCGGAAGGAGAAGCGATGACAGCTTTTCCTGTCGGAATCAAATAATTACGACCATAACCTGACTTCACCGTCACGATGTCGTTCTTATATCCCAAGTTTACTACGTCTTCTTTCAAAATAATTTCCATACTTTTCCTCCTTCTTATTTCATCATGTCAGTAACATAAGGCAACAATGCCAAGTGACGAGCTCTCTTCACCGCTTGAGCGATGCGACGTTGGAACTTCAAAGAAGTGCCGGTGATACGACGAGGAAGGATTTTTCCCTGTTCGTTCAAGAACTTTTTCAAAAATTCGGGATCCTTGTAGTCGATGTACTTGATACCGCTTTTCTTGAAACGGCAGTATTTTCTCTTCTTAACGTCTACTGAGGGCGGAGTTAAATATCTGATTTCCGATTGAGCTTGTTGTGCCATGATTTAGTCCTCCTTTTTGCTTGATTTAACATTCGTTCTTTTCGCGGCATATTCTGCGGCATACTTATCCATCTTGAAAGTCAAGAAACGGATAACCCGTTCGTCGCGGCGGAAGTTCACTTCCAACTTCTCAATCACAGTGGGTTCTGCTTTGAACTCGATCAGCTGATAAAAACCGGTAGACTTCTTCTGAATGGGATAAGCCAGTTTCTTCAATCCCCAGTTTTCCTCATTGACAATCTCGGCTCCTTCGTCCTGAAGGATACCTTTGAATTTTTCTACCGCTTCCTTCATCTGAACATCAGACAAAACGGGAGTTAAAATGAAAACGGTTTCGTATTGGTTCATACTCGTTTTGATTAAATAAATAAATTATTTGTTTTTAATTCGGGCGCAAAGTTAGGGCTTTTATTTCAATCCACCAATATGTTAGCTCATTTTTCGTGTCGGGCGTGTTCCGGCATCGGGTCGCAGGAGGCCGATTTTTATCCCGACTGTGCGCATCGGACTCTTAAAGAGACGCCGCCGTCCATAAAGAACGAGTCTTCGAGACGCTCCCGACAGGGTCGGCAGAACGGGGAAGCGTGCAAAAGGAAGAAGGGAGAAACGGGACTCGCCACGGAGTGTCTTTATATTTAAATAGGAGGGAAAGGAGGCGAAAGCCGTAGCCGCCCGATCCGGAGAGAACTGTACTTTCCAAATCGGAGCGCAAAAATTATATGCGAAAAAGCAATCTTTTGTTTTGGCAGATTGGAAAATTCATCTATCTTTGCACCCGCAAACGCAATGATGGCGGGATAGCTCAGCTGGTTAGAGCGCATGATTCATAATCATGAGGTCACCGGTTCAATCCCGGTTCCCGCTACACGAGTCAGGCATCCGCAAGAGTAAACACTCTTCGGATGCTTTCTTTTTTTACCCGTTGCACTCAGCCTTCACACGGTGTGAAGCCTCGTCGAACGACAAGGTATATCCAACCACCGTTGCCCGCCCAAAGCACGGAGCCTTCGGTTCTCTCCACTGACCATGCTCTGCCCCGATAGTGAGCCTGCCCCGTCTTCCCGAGCGAGAAACAAGCTCCTGTTCGAGGGGTCTTTTCCTGTCTCACCCCGCTTCCGACATTCTCTTTTTTTTACACGAATTTTTCGATTTCCGAAATGCGTGCAATTCACGCGACAAGTGCGCGCATCTGACGTCTGAAATGCACGCACTTGACGTCTGAAATGCACGTGTTTCAGACGTGAAATGCACGCATTTCGGAAACGCCCTTCCCATGGGGCTTTCGAGAGGGACGACATCCCGGCCGGTTCCGAAACCGCCTCACGAAGAACGTTGAAAGAGTTTTACAAAACCTGATGCATGAGGGCGCATGCGCATGGGACGGTTGCCGGTTGCCAAGCGTGCGACAAAAGGCCTCATCGGCCGTTTGCCGGAAAAGAGGGGGTCTTCTCCTTTCAAAAGATTTTCCGGACGACAATACCATCCGAACCACAATCCCCCCTCCCATTGGCGGAAAGGCGGCACAGGTTTGCCTTTGTTCGTCCGCACAATCCGAAGTGAAAGACGGCCGGCATAAAACAAAAAAAAGGCATACCGAAATCGGTATGCCTCTGTTTTTTCCTTGCAGAATCAACTTACTTCACAGCAGCGGCAAGTGAGTCGGCAGTAGCGGCCAAAGTGTCGGCGGCGGCTGCTGCTTGAGCGGCGGCTGCGGCGGCTTCTACGGCTGCGATTGAGTCAGCGATGCGGATTGAATCTGCTGCTGCTTTAGCTGCGTCAGCTGCTTTGTTACCACAAGAAGCGAAAGATACTGCTACGGCAGCTACTGCTACCAAAACCATTTTTTTCATTTTCATTTACTTTTAATGTAATACAATCAATTGCTTTATTAAAACGATGCAAAGTTATGTACTTTTTAAATAGGTTGTTCTCAAAGGTACATTTTTTTTATCCTTTTTGGCAAAAAAACTTTTCCGACATTCTTCCATCAACCGATATTATACTCATTTTGTTGCGTTTAACTTTTTCCCGCACTGCCTTTCCGAACGCTTGATTTCGGCGTTCGGACGAGTCTCGATGCCGATTTCGCCTCGCGCCGCCCGCATTTTTGTCCCGAAACTGCCGGCCCCGGGCGTCGGCCGTGTGCCTCGGAAATGTTCTCGCACCCGACACCGGCCGACGCCCGCAACGAAAGACCGCAGGCCGCATTTCGGGGCGTTCGGCCGGAATATTCGCCCGAGCCCAATCTTTATTAGGCAGATAATGCGTACCTTTGCCCGGCATTTATACCCTTCATTCACATACAGCATCAAGAAAAAAATGATAGATACCACCGTCTTTCAAAATAAAACAGCCGTGTACTATACGCTGGGCTGCAAACTGAATTTCTCGGAAACGTCTTCCATCGGCAAGACCCTTCGCGAGGCGGGCATCCGAACCGTCCGCAAGGGAGAGAAAGCCGATATCTGCGTCGTGAACACCTGCTCGGTGACGGAAATGGCCGACAAGAAATGCCGGCAGGCCATTCATCGCCTGATCAAACAGCACCCCGGTGCCTTTGTCGTGGTGACCGGATGCTACGCGCAGCTCAAGCCGGAGGACGTGGCCAAGATAGAAGGCGTCGACGTGGTGTTGGGAGCCGAACAGAAAAGCGAATTGCTTCACTATCTGGGCGACCTGAACAAGAACGACGAAGGACGAGCCGTCATCACGGCCACCAAGGACATCCGCTCGTTCGCGCCCTCGTGTTCGCGAGGCGACCGGACCCGCTTCTTCCTGAAGGTGCAGGACGGCTGCGACTATTTCTGCTCCTACTGCACCATTCCTTTTGCCCGCGGACGCAGCCGCAACGGAAGCATCGCCTCACTGGTGGAGCAGGCCCGAAGGGCGGCCGACGAGGGAGGTAAGGAAATCGTGCTCACGGGTGTCAACATCGGCGACTTCGGCCGGACGACAGGCGAAACGTTTTTCGACCTGATTCAGGCCCTCGACGGGGTTGAGGGCATCGAACGCTACCGCATCTCGTCCATCGAACCGAATCTGCTCACGGATGAAATCATCGAGTTCGCGGCCCGGTCGAACCGGTTCATGCCCCATTTCCACATCCCCCTGCAATCGGGCTGCGACGAAGTGCTCCGACTGATGCGCCGACGCTACGACACCGCGTTGTTTGCCGCCAAGGTGGAGAAAATCAAGGAAATCATCCCGCACGCCTTCATCGGAGTGGACGTCATCGTCGGCACGCGCGGGGAGACGGAGGAGTATTTCGAGCGCACGTATCGTTTCCTCTCCGAGCTCGACTTCACGCAACTGCACGTGTTCAGCTACTCCGAACGTCCGGGCACGCAGGCTTTGAAAATCGAACATACGGTTTCCGGCGAAGAGAAACACCGGCGCAGCCAACGCCTTTTGACGCTCTCCGACGAAAAAACGGAAGCATTCTACGCCCGCCACATCGGACAGGAGATGCCCGTACTGCTGGAGAAGTCGAAAAACGGAAGCCCGATGCACGGCTTCACGCCGAACTACATACGGGTGGAAACCGAGGCCGACCACTCGCTGGACAATCATCTGGTACAAGTCAAACTGGGGGCATTCAACGACGACAAGACCGCGCTGACCGCCACCATAATCACTCCTCTTCAGGCATGAAAACATCGGTTGTCATACTCAACTGGAACGGCAGCGAAATGCTACGCCGTTTTCTCCCCTCCGTAATCAGGTACTCGCAAGGCGAGAACAGAGAGGTTTGCGTGGCCGACAACGGGTCGACGGACGATTCGAGGGAAATGCTCCGCAACGAGTTCCCCACGGTGAGGCTCATCGCGCTCGACCGCAACTACGGCTTCGCCGACGGTTATAACATGGCTCTGGAAGAAGTGGAGGCCGAATACGTCGTGCTGCTGAACTCCGACGTGGAGGTCACGGAAAACTGGCTGTCGCCCCTGGAGGCTCATCTCGACGCACACCCCGAGGTGGCGGCCTGCCAACCGAAGTTGCGCAGTTGGCACAGCAAAGACCACTTTGAATACGCGGGTGCGGCCGGCGGATTCATCGACGCCTACGGCTACCCCTACTGCCGGGGACGCGTGATGCACGCGGTAGAAAAAGACGAGGGGCAGTACGACAGCATCGTTCCGCTGTTTTGGGCCGCCGGGGCCGCGCTGTTCATTCGCCTGAAAGATTACCGGGAGGCGGGAGGACTGGACGGGAGCTTTTTTGCGCACATGGAAGAAATCGACCTCTGCTGGAGGCTCCGGGCGCGCGGACGGGAAATCGTGTGCGTTCCGGACAGCATGGTCTACCACGTGGGCGGAGGCACGCTGCAAAAGGAAAATCCGCGGAAAACGTTTCTCAACTTCCGCAACAACCTGCTGATGATTTACAAGAATGCGCCCGAAAAGAGCATCCGCAAAGTGATGCGCATCCGCAAATGCCTCGACTATCTTGCCGCGCTGTTCTTCCTGCTCAAAGGACAGGGGGCCAATGCCCGGGAAGTGATACGCGCCCGACGCGCATACCGCCAAATGCGCTCAGCCTACACCGGGGCGCGCGAAGAAAACTTGCGCAAAACCGTGGTCTCACCCATTCCCGAACAGCACGGCAAGAGCGTCTTGTGGATGTTTTACGGACAAGGACGGCGGCGATTCTCTCAACTGAACAATTTCTAAAAACAGCATACGTATATGGAGGCAAATTCAAAACGGCAAGGCATCGGGCTGGTGGCCCACGACGCCATGAAAAAAGACCTTATCGAATGGGTATTGTGGAACTCGGAACTGCTGATGGGGCATCGTTTCTATTGCACCGGAACCACCGGCACGCTGATTCTGGAAGCCTTGCGAAAGAAACACCCCGGCGTGCAATGGGACTTCACGATTCTCAACTCGGGCCCGCTCGGAGGCGACCAGCAGATTGGTTCGCGCATCGTGGAGGGCGAAATCGGCTACCTGTTCTTCTTCACCGACCCCATGACGCTGCAACCGCACGACACCGACGTAAAGGCGTTGACCCGGCTGGCCGGCGTCGAAAACATCGTCTTCTGCTGCAACCGCTCCACGGCCGACCACATCATATCGAGCCCGCTCTTCATGGATCCGAACTACCAGCGCATTCAGCCCGATTATTCCGGCTATGCCAAACGTTTCCAAGGCACTCCCGTGGTGACGGAAGCCGTGGCCTCGGTGAAGAAACGCAAGGGGAAGAAATAACTCTGCCCCCTCCGACAAGAAAAGAGACCGGGCCGGAAACTGCTGTTTCGGCTCGGTCTTTTTCACTAAATGTTCTATGATATCCTTTTAAGAGAATAGATTCAGTTCGTGTGGTTATAATTAGTTCTGTTTTTCAATTATCTTTTGATATTCAAGTTTAGTCATTATACCCTCTTTCGCCTTTTCTATATTTTCAGCGTCTTTAAAGAAAATCCAATGGATGATTGCTTTTCCTCCATATGTTGAAGAATATGCTTGTTGAAAATTCCACCCTCTCTGCACCATATAGTTTGCAGCATCCACCATACTATTAAAATTGATTTCTTCCCCTTTTTCATCTACGAACTTAAGTTTACTACTCAAATCACCCCATATATTGTAGGAAGCTTTTGTCCCAAAATCAAAAATGATTTTTAGGCCGGAGGAAAGCTCTTTTTCTATGCCCTTAACTTCGCAATAATATCTTTGCCGGGCATAAATATGTCCCGTAAGTGTTATTAGGCAAAACACCAATAACCATCTGTAAAACACACATTTGATATATTCCATATTTATTAGTTATAACGAAAGGCCACTTTTTTAATATATTCTCTTAATCCATCTCTTACTTGATTCAAATCCCCATTGAACATGCCATTTTCTTCCTGTCACCTTGTCGAGTAGGAGAAATTGGTATATGTTTTTCGTAGGATATAATTCAAATGTTCCACACCCTGTACCAAGCGATAAATTTTCGGTATTTAGGGTAGCTGTGCCTTCTTTATCATCATCCAAAGACCATTGTACAACTTCTATTTTTCCTGTCATTGTATCTAATTGTAGAAAATTGTACATGTTTTCTGTTGGATAAAGCTTATATCTATCAAGTCCATGCATACGGTAATCTATATCTTCCACAAGGGCATGAATCTTAATCAACATTGAATCGCTCACCGATTTATTTGATATGGAATTTGTTTGATTTTGTGCAGAAGCATAAAGCGAAACCAAAAGTGAACAAAAAAGAATGGATGTTTTCTTCATGATAAGTCTCAGAATCTTTTTTAATTTAATAATTTGAAATAAAAACGAGTGTTTCTTCTTTCCTCAAAAACGTTTTTTAGTTACCACGCTGCAAGAAAAACATGTATTGTACGGATTTAGAAGAAGCACAGCGGCAAGTTATCAAGAAAATCTTGAAATTGCAAGAAAGAAAACGCGAATATGGTTGGCGTGAAATATGTAAAGTACAAAATTCGTTGATTCTTCTGTAAAACTCATCTTTGGGTGTTTTTGAATTCAAGTTTTTGTCCGGGTCTTCTGTTTATTTTCTATTGAATCCTCCTCTTGATTTTCTTTGGAAAGAACAAGTCCCTATCCGGGGGATTATCCGCTTGTTCCATGCCGCGCCCGATAATCTCTTTTTTTACACGATTTTCTCGGTTTCCGAATCGCGTGCGATTCACGCGACAACCACACGCATTTCAGAAAAACCCATTCCAAAGGGACCTGAGAGCCGTTCGGAATCCCGGCCGATTCCGAAACCGACATCGCGAAGAATACAAAATAATATTACAAAAAAACGATGCGTGAGGGTACATGGGCTGATTGTCGGTTGTAGAGAGTGCGGTAAAATGCATAGATAGAAGCCGACAACCTGAGAACACACATCGAGAGAATCGTTTCCCCTCATGCTGCCTCAACATCAGTTGGTTTTCCGCATGAGCCGCGAACAGCATTTCAACCGCCCCCCCTCCGACAAGAAAAGAGACCGGGCCGGAAACTGTTGTTTCGGCTCGGTCTTTTTCTTTTTTACCCCGCCCGGCAACCCTGCCGAAATGTGCGGAGTTCACATCCGAGATGCGCGGTGTCGGGCGAAGCCCTCATTGCAGGGTTGCTTTCACACGCACGCCGTCGGCCTGCACGGCATATACTTCGGCATTGGCGATGTTTATGGAAGCGGGAACGTCGAAGGTCAGGAAATTGGAGAAATAGACCACCTTGCCTTGCGATTTCACCTCGATGGCAACGGCCTCTTCGGCATTCTGCATCCGGATGCGTTGCCCCGAACGGGTGCAGGTCACCGATTTCGTGATTTTCGTATTCTCCTTGAATCGGGTGTAATGGCCGATGTCGCCCACCTGATAATTATCTATGCCGACATCGCCGTTCTTCCGGTCTTCCAGATAATAAAACGCATGATTGGGCGAGGGGAATTGCGCCATGTAGTTCTTGGCCTCCTGTATCATGGCCGCAGTCAGCGTATAGGGCCACGAGCCATATTGGGCTATGGTTCCGCCCGACGGCTCAAGAAGGCCCCACATGTCGAAGAATTCCGTCAGATTCTGATTGGCCGCCCTCGAAGCCATTTTCACGAACTGCATGGCTTGAGCCCCCGGATTGGAGTCGGACACCCGGTTGTCTCTGAGCAGGCCGAAGAGGGTTGGGAAGAAGTCGGTCTTGTATCCGCAGCGATGGTAATAATTCCACAACTGCCAGTTCATCCGCATGTGGAGTTCGGGGTTTTCTCCCTGATAGGTTGCTCCCCCCATGTTCCACCAATTCTGCTTATCGACAAACCGGGCTTGGGCCAACGCGCTGAGCTCGCTTCCCCGCGAAACGTATTTGCCGAGTTTATGGAGCGTGTAGTTCGAGAACAAGTTGTTGGAAGACTCCGTCGTGCTCGGCCAGTTGATGGCTCCCTGATTGATGTGTCCTATTTCGTGAGCCGGTCCCCAGGCATTGTCCTTGGCCGCCATCACTTTGTCTTTGAGCAGAATATTGTCGAGATAAGTGTAGACGAAAGCAATCCGGTAATCGGAAGCCCACATGTAGCTGCCTTCGGGCGAAATGGCAAATATGTGATTGTTCATCTGCCGGGGGAAGATGTTTTCTATTCCCATCAGTTCGTGCTGCCAACCCACGATTTCGTCCCAAAGCCCGATTGCCGAACGTATGTCGTAAGGAACCGCACGCTTCATCTGTTCGCGGTGGAAATAGAAAATAATCCGTTCGCCCTTGACGCAGAAATATTTGTATGTCGATTTGTCGATGAGTTCCTTGTAGCGGTCGTTGGTCTGATGCTCCTTCAGGTCGAAAAATCCGCCCACTTTGCCGCTTCCGGCCGGGATGTGAATCTTGACGGGCTTTGCCTCGGGGCTTGACAAATCGGTGTTGTACATGATGAAAAGCATGCCACCGCGGGAGAATCCCACCTTGTTCACCCCCGTTTCAAGAAAGCGGGTCTCGCCCGAGGCTGCCGTCTGCACGTAGTTTCCCGAAGCGGAGTTAACGGTTTCCTCACCGATGCACTGCACGGAGAGCGTCTGCCCGTGGGTATCGCCCACGAGAATGACCACCGAGTCTTGGCCTTCGATGTAAATGCCGGTGGGGTTGTCGAGGTTGGAATAGCGTTTCGTGATGAGTTTGCCGGCCCACTCGTCGGGGTTGCTGTATGGTGCATACTCCCTGATGCGAAATTCTTTTTCCGCGGCCTCATAGGTATTGTTTTTCAACAGGACGGCGATGTTGGCGAAATAGCCGGGAAGGGCGTTGATTTCCGCATCCGTCACCCCTTCCTTCAGTTCCGTGCAGGTGATGTCTTTAAAGACAGTCAGCAGCCGGCGGTCAAGCTGCCTTTCCGCATTGCGTTGGAAGAACTCCATCTCATCGCAACTGACAAAGTTGCCCAGCCCGCTTTTGACGGCAAACTTGATCTTCGTGGGCTTCGACAGTCCCTGCGTGCCGAAAACCACTTTGCTCGGGGTTCCTTTTTGCAGAAAATCATACGACCCGTACAGTCTGTAATCCGTATCGCCCGATTCCATGACGTAGATGTCCAGCTGCCCGAAGTTTCCATTCCCGTTGCGAGTGTGGTAAACGCAGTAATCGATGT
>JBHAEN010000112.1:0-19807 GCA_041855645.1 Bacteroides sp.
GTAACGTGTGGGGCATTCTGTTGAAAGAGTGGAAAGGAGTTTCGGGGAAGACCATCGCCGTGCTGGTGTGCGGATTGATTGTACTGATCTTTTCGCTTGTTTTTCCCAACATCGTTTAATACCTTAATTTATATAACGCATCAAAAATGAAATCAATTTTGGAAGGACGTCCGGCGCTTGCCGCCGAAGTGGACAAAGTGGCTGAGGTGGCCGGATACTTGTGGCAGAAAGGTTGGGCCGAACGCAACGGGGGAAACATCACGGTAAATGTAACCGAACATGCGGATGATGCCATGCGTTCCATGCCGCCCATTGGCGAACCGAAACCCATCGGAGCGATGCTCCCTCACCTGAAAGGATGCTACTTTTATTGCAAGGGAACCAATAAGCGGATGCGCGACTTGGCTCGTCGGCCTATGGAAAACGGTTCCGTCATACGCATTCTCGACGATTGTTCCCGCTATGTTATCATTGCCGATCATCCTGTGGAACCGACTTCGGAACTTCCTTCACACCTGAGTGTGCACAACGAAATGATAGCCGTAGGGCTTCCCTACAAGGCTTCGTTGCATACGCATCCCATCGAACTGATAGCGATGACGCACTGCCGGAAGTTTTTGGAAAAGGATGTGGCCACTCGCTTGTTGTGGAGCATGATTCCCGAAACAAAAGCCTTTTGCCCGCGCGGCTTGGGAATCATTCCCTATCAACTGCCGGGCTCTGTCGCTTTGGCCGAAGCCACCATCAGCGCATTGGCCGATTACGATGTAGTGATGTGGGAAAAACACGGCGTGTTTGCCGTGGATGTTGATGTGATGCAAGCCTTTGACCAGATCGATGTGTTAAACAAATCTGCCCTGATTTACATCGCTGCCCGGAACATGGGCTTTGAACCCGAAGGCATGAGTCGGGCGCAGATGGAAGAAATGACCGTGGCGTTCCGTTTGCCGAAATAAACGCACTGTCCGAAGCGTGAGGAGAAGAGAACCTGCCGTGTGTGCAAGGCACTCTTCTCTCGTTTACGATGCCGGGAGAAAGGCATCGGACGCTTCGTTCGTGAGTTCGTTCCGGGCTTTTGCTAAAAAACACGGTTGGTCTGTTTGGATGTATCGAAGTTTTTCGTAACTTTGCAGCGTCAAATGGAGAATATCTCATTCTCCATGGCATTTTATGGGAATCGGAATGTAGCGCAGTTGGTAGCGCACTACGTTCGGGACGTAGGGGTCGGGCGTTCGAGTCGCCTCATTCCGACTAAAAAGCGACAATGGGAAAATCCGGTTGTCGCTTTTTCTTTTCCGGTGGCAAAGGATTCGGTTTCCCTGTTTTCGTTTTCACCGCTTCGTCGGCTCTGATGACAACCTCACCGACATCACCTTCGAGCAATTTGTTCTCTGCAATAAAACGGAGTTTGATAAGCATGATTTAAGAATTGTCAGATTAGACCTTGGCTGATTCAACTATTCTATCTCTTTGATTCGCTCTATCTGGCGATTCAGAAAATAATCGGCATAGAGATTGTAATCTTCCGTTTCGTAGAATGCAATCAATCCTTTTCTGTAATTCAGAATATCCGAATCTTTGGAAGAATATACGGGAATGATGCCGGCATTCATCAAGACAATGCTTTCTATCATCCTTGCCGTCCGCTTATTCCCGTCAATGAAAGGTTGAAGACGAGCGAGATTACAGTGCAAATAGACCGCCTTCTCTAAAGGGTTGGTATATTCGCCCTGCTGAAAAAGAATCTCATTCAGCTTACTTTCTATTTCTTGCCGATTCTTAGGTGGAATGTAATCCGTTCCGCTTATACGGACTGCTCGTGCCCGTAGTCCCCCCGATTCTTCATTGGAGACTAATCCTGTGGAAATAGATTGATGCACTCTAAAAAGGGTGCGTTCGTCTATAATTTCTTGATTCTTTTCTTTGTGGATGTATTCTAATTCGGAGATGAAAGTGTTGTAGAGGTTTTTAAGCATCTTGGCATCTTCATATCTCTTTTCGGAGGTAATACCGTCTTTCAGTAACGCTTCGGTTTCAACGTAGGTATAAGTGTTCCCTTCTATCTTTCCCGAATAGTAACACCAAACGACAGCCAAGTCCTTTATTTCGTTGGAATAGAGCTCGGATAACTTGGATAGAGGACTCTCCAAAATGAAAGAAGCCTTCTTTTGTTGTTCTTCGTTGAATATCGGTTTCATTCCTTGAGCGTATCTGATGAGGTTATTGATATACCCATACAAAAGTAACTATAAAATTTTGTTTTTACGATGTAGCCCTCGAAAACCCAGTAAATTACCGTAGAATCAATCATTGGTTTTAATCCTAAAAACAAAAAATCCTTGTAACCCTATACTGAAAATTCAGTTAGTTACAAGGACTAAAAGAGGTTCCTGGCGGATTCGAACCGCCGTACACGGTTTTGCAGACCGCTGACTAAGCCACTCATCCAAGGAACCGGATTATCTTTGCTTTTGCAGATGCAAAGGTATAATCATTTTCTTAACAAAACAACTATTTGCTGCATTTTTTCTTTTTCCCGTCTTTTTCGTTCGGGATGTATGTGTAGTTGTTGTTTTTCAATCCCTTTAATTCACAAGGGGTTGCACATCCGGAGCAAGGGGAATCTCCGGTCCGTGCACGCCGGAAAAAGGCGATGGCGCCGCGAATCAGCCGCCACAGGCAAGCCAAGACCAAAACGGCTACGGCCCACTGTTGCCAGTCCCAATCGAGAATCATCATAGCAGACTTCCTATTTGATAAACCATAAATGCAAGAAGCCAAGCCAACAGGGTGGTGTAGCCCGCGGAGAACAAGGCCCACTTCCAGCTACCCGACTCTTGCTTGATGGCCACCTGAGTGGCTATGCACGGGAAATAAATGAGCACGAAGAGCATATAACAAAAGGCCACCAGCGGGGTGATTTCGATGCGTTCACGAAGACTTGTCGTGTCGGCTTCGGGATCGCCCGTGTATAAAATGCCCAATGTGCTTACCACCAACTCCTTCGCACCCAGCCCCGAAACAAGGCCTACGCTCAATTTCCAATCAAATCCCAAGGGCTCCATGACGGGTTCGATGGCTTGACCGATGCGCCCGATGTAGGATTGTTCCTGCTGTTCGGTTTCCGTTTCGTAGGTTTCATGGTTGGGATAGTAGCCCAGAAACCAAATGATGACAGAGGCCACCATAATGATTCCGCCCATCTTCTTCAGGTATTGAACGCCCTTTTCCCAAGTGTGGCGGAAGATGGATTTGGCCGTGGGCCAGCGGTAGGGCGGAAGTTCCATCACGAAAGGCGTATCGTCGCCCTTCACGAGAAAGCTGCTGAACAAGCGGGCGAACAGCACGGCCAGCAGGATGCCGATGGCGTAGATGAGCAGAAGTATCAGGCTGCCGTTGTTCGGGAAGAAGGCACCGACAAGCAGCAAGTAGACCGGCAGTCGTGCGCTGCACGACATGAAGGGGTTGATGAGCATGGTGATGAGCCGGCTTTTGCGGTTTTCGATGGTTCGCGTGGCCATGACTGCCGGCACGTTGCATCCGAAACCCATGACCAGAGGGATGAACGATTTGCCATGCAGCCCCATCTTGTGCATGATCTTGTCCATGATGAACGCTGCCCGTGCCATGTAGCCCGAATCTTCCATGATCGAGATGCAGAAGTAGAGTATCAGGATGTTGGGCAAGAAGATGACAACGCCTCCCACACCTCCGATGATTCCGTCGACGAGAAGGTCCTTGAGCGGTCCGTCGGCCATGTTGTCCCAAATCAGATCGCCCGCGGCATTGACCAACCACTCGATGCCCAGCATGGGATATTCGCCCAGAACGAATGTGCTTTGGAACATCAGGAACATGAAGAGGAAGAAGATGGGGTATCCCCAGATGCGGTGAGTCACGATGGCGTCGAGCACTTTGGTCAGTTGTCCCTGCTCCAGTTTGTTGTCGGTAAACGTTTCTTTCAGGGCGCCGCTGATGAAGCCGTACTTGGCGTCGATGATGGCCGACTCGCAACTTTCGTTGAGCGAGTTGCCAACCTTGGCGGCCATTCGGTCGCGCATTCCGATGATGTCGTTTCCGTTGGGCAGTTCCCGGACAATCCGTTCAATCTCTTTGTCGTTCTCCAGCAGTTTGATGGCGAGAAAGCGGGTGGAATATCGGTAGCGAATATCGTCGTTCTTGGCAATTTCCACTTTGACGGCCTCGATCGCTTTTTCCAAGTCGGGGCCGTGGTTGATGTGGATGTGGCGGTAGACGCGCGCCGATTCTCCGGCATGCACGTAGTCTTCCGGGTGCGCTTCCCGGTGTTCGCCTTCTTGCAGGGTATTGTGCCACTCGGTCAGATCCTTCAACACTTCGGGGTTCATCTTTCCGCGTTTGTCGAAGAAATCCACTCCTTCGTACAGGTTGATGACAACGTGAAAGAGCGTATCCACTCCGCGCTTTTTCTTGCAGACGGTGGGAACCATCGGTACGCCGAAGAGTTTGCTCAACAGTTCGTGATCCAGCTTGTTGCCGCTGGCTTCGAGCTCGTCGTAGATGTTGAGCGCGACAACCATGCGCACGTTCATGTCGATGAGTTGGGTGGTGAGGTAGAGGTTGCGCTCCAGATTGGAGGCATCGACCACGTTGATGATGACGTCGGGCGTTTCTTCGATGATGTGTCGCCGCACGTAGAGTTCCTCGGGCGTATAGGCCGACAGGGAATAAGTGCCGGGCAGGTCGACCAGTTTGAAGCGGTAGCCCTCGAACTCAAAATGTCCTTCTTTGGCATCGACCGTGACCCCGCTATAATTGCCCACATGCTCGTGCGCCCCCGAAGCGAGGTTGAACAGCGAGGTTTTTCCGCAATTCGGATTGCCCACCAACGCCACGTTGATGGTGCGCCGTTTGCCCAAAGCGGCCTGCTTCAGTTTTTCTTCCTTCACGGCGAAGTTTTCGGCCACGCCTTCGTAGAAGGTGAGACGGGTGTCGTGGGCGGTGGCTTCTTCTTCGCTGATGATCTCGATCATGTCGGCCTCCTGTCGGCGAAGTGAAACCTCGTATCCCATGATTTTGTATTTGATGGGGTCTTTCAACGGAGCGTTCAGCACGACTTCGACGGTTTTCCCTTTGATGAAGCCCATTTCCACGATGCGCTTACGGAAGCCTCCGTGCCCCAATACTTTAACGATGACTCCTCTCTCTCCTGTATGTAAATTGGACAAACGCATGGTTTAGACACTGTAAATTAGGACTGCAAAGATAAGCGATTTTGCCTATAACGGGAAATATTTAGAACGCTTTTAAATAAGAAATGTGTTTGCGAAGTTTTCGGTCGCAGCGTTAACCGGCAAGTGCAAAATTCGTCGATTCTTCTGTAAAACTCGTCTTCGGTTGTTTTGAATTCCGGTTTTTGTCTTTGTCTTCTGTTTGTTTTCTTTTGAGTCCGTCTGATTTTCTTGGGGAAAAACAAGCCCCTGTTTGGATCGATTTTCCACCTGTTTTATCCCGTTTTCAAAATTCTCTTTTCTTTACGCTATTTTCTCCGGTTTCCGAATACCGCGCATTCCATGTCTGAAATGCACGCATTTCGGACGTCAAGTGCGCGCATTTCAGACGTCAAGTGCACGCATTTCAGACGTCAAACACGTGTATTTCGGAAAAGCCCTTCCAGAGGGGCTTTGGAGAGGGGCGAAATACCGAGCGATTCCGGAACCGACCTCATAAAGAAGGTTGAAAGAATTTTACAAAACATCTATGCGTGAGGGCACATGCGCATGGAGCATTTGCCGGACGGCGATCATTTTTTGTAGGGCAATAACAAAGAGCAACTGACGCCGGAACGGCATGAAACAGGGTATTTTTCATGGTTTTCTCTTGAAAAGCAATCGCAGATTTTTTGCATTTCGATTGGGAAAGAACAATTCCTTCCCGAAAGGAAAAGATGCGAATTCGCATGCTTTTTGTGCGCTACTTTGGGAATATTCTTGTATTTTTGCCTATCGAAAACGAAAAGAACCTGAAAAACAGCAAATGAGATGAAGGATTTCAACGATTTGATCAGGCGGCGTCGAAGCACCCGCAAGTTTACCGAAAAGGAGTTGACGCAAGATGAAGTGGTGATGCTCATGAAAGCCGCCTTGATGTCGCCCACGTCGAAGCATAGTAACGGATGGCAGTTTGTCGTGGTAGACCGGAAAGAAACGTTGGCCGCTTTAGCGCAATGCAAGGAACACGGCGCGGCTTTCCTGCACGAAGCGGCGTTGGCCGTGGTCGTCATGGGCGATCCGCTGGTGAGCGATGTCTGGATTGAAGACGCCTCCATCGCTTCGTTCATGATTCAGTTGCAGGCCGAAGCCATGGGACTGGGAAGCTGCTGGATACAGGTTCGCGGCCGTTCGCGGGCGGATGGAGTGACGTCGGACGAATACATTCACGGCCTGCTCGATATTCCTTTGCAGCTGCAAGTCCTTTCGATCATAGCCGTCGGTCACAAGGGTGCGGAACGGAAGCCCTTTGACGAGGCCGACCTGCAATGGGAGAAAGTGCACATCAATCGTTTCGGAGAACAGTAAAACCACACCATAATATAATATATGATGTCAACAAGTAAAAAAGGAGATACGGGCAAGGCCGTGGGCGCATGTCTGGTGCTTTTCGGGATTCTGTTCCTGATCGACCGTTTGATGCCTTTCGCAAAGATGGGGCTTCCGTGGGTGATGTATAAAGACAACCTGCTGCTCTATGCAGCCGTTTGTTTTCTGCTTTTCAAGCGCGACAAGTCCGTCGGTCTCGTCTTATTGGCCATCTGGGCGGTGATGAACGTGGGTCTGGTCATGTCTCTGCTCGGCACACTGTCGGGTTATCTGCTGCCGCTTGTGTTGCTTTTGGTCGGTTTGGTTCTCTTGGCGAGGTCTCGCCGATGAAACGAGCCGTCAACGACATCCGCATCGTATTTGTCGGAGCCGGCAACTTGGCCTCCGGTCTTGCCAAGGCATTCCGTCGGCAGGGAGCACGCATCGTTCAAGTGTATAGCCGGACGGAGATTGCGGCGCGAACGCTTGCCGCCGAAGTGGGAGCGAAGCATACCGCCGACCTGTCCGAACTTTCGGGCGAGGGCGATCTCTATGTCGTGGCCCTGAAAGACGATGTGGTGAAGAGCCTGCTTCCCGTCATTGCGGCAGCTCGCCGGGACGCCCTCTTCGTACACACGGCAGGCAGCCTTCCGCTAAGCGTTTGGGAAGGAAGCGGTGCCGGGCATTACGGAGTGTTGTATCCGCTGCAAACATTCAGCAAGCGGCGTGAGGTCGATTTCCGTGCTATTCCTCTTTTGGTCGAAGCAGCCCGGCCGTCGGACGCGGCCCGGCTGAAGGACATAGCGGGCATGGTGTCGGATCGTGTTCTCGAGGTCACTTCCGAACAACGCCGTTCGCTCCATCTGTCGGCCGTTTTCGCCTGCAACTTCACCAATCACCTTTACGATTTGGCCGCCCGCCTGCTCGAAAAAGCCGGCCTGCCATTCTCTTTGCTGTTGCCGCTCATCGACGAAACGACACGCAAAGTGCACGAACTCTCCCCCCGCGATGCGCAAACGGGACCCGCCGTGCGCAACGACCTGAGCATCATCGAAAGCCACCTCGACGCCCTGAGCGCGACACCCGAGGTGCAAGAAATCTATAAACTCTTGAGCCGAAGCATCTATGAGCACCATCAATTATGACCTGTCTCGCATCAAGGCACTCGCGTTCGACGTCGACGGAGTGCTGAGTACAGCCACCATTCCTCTTCATCCTTCGGGAGAACCGTTGAGGATGATCAACATCAAAGACGGATATGCCATGCAGCTGGCTGTGAAACAAGGACTGCACATCGCCATCATCACCGGAGGACGGACCGAAGCCGTGCGCATACGCTTCGAGGCTTTAGGCGTGAAAAACATATATATGGGGTCGTCGGTCAAAATACACGATTACCGGCGCTTTCGCGATGAATACGGATTGAACGACGAAGAGATACTTTACATGGGCGACGACATTCCCGATCTCGAAGTCATGCGCCTCTGCGGCCTGCCTTGCTGCCCTTCCGACGCGGCTCCCGAAGTCAAGGCGGCGGCCCGCTACGTCTCCCATTTCCAAGGCGGACTCGGCTGCGGACGCGATGTGCTCGAACAAGTGCTCAAGGCTCAAGGCAAATGGATGGCGGAACACGCCTTCGGTTGGTAAACAAAGAAAAACATCATGCTCGATAATCTGAAGAAATACCGCATCATACTGGCTTCCAACTCTCCCCGCCGAAAAGAGCTGCTCTCCGGGTTGGGAATCGAATATACCATACGCATCCTTCCCGATGTCGACGAGTCATATCCCGCTTCGCTGACCCGCGGCGACATACCCGAACATATTGCCCGAAAGAAAGCCGACGCCTATCGCCATTCGTTGGAGCCTGACGAGTTGCTCATCACCGCCGACACGATAGTGTGGCAAGACAGCCAAGTGTTGGGCAAACCCGCCGGCAGAGCCGACGCCGAAGCCATGCTTCGGACCCTTTCCGGAAAGGAACATCAGGTCTTCACCGGCGTATGCCTTACGACTACCGCTTGGCAAAAGAGCTTCGTTGCCGTCTCCGATGTTTGGTTCGACGATCTCACGGACGAAGAAATAGAATATTACGTGGAACGCTATCTGCCGCTGGACAAGGCGGGAGCCTACGGTGTACAGGAGTGGATCGGCTACGTGGCCGTCAAGTCCATATCGGGCAGTTTTTATAATATCATGGGCCTGCCCGTCCAAAGACTCTACGGAGAACTGAAAAAGTTGTAGGGAATCTTCGCCGAATAAAAAGAAGGGAATATTTCTTAGTTTATAAAGATATGATTACTTTTGCGGCAATTTGTAATGCCGACTTTGCAAAATGACTAATAATTCGATTGAGCATTTGGGGATTGTTGAAAGCGTGCGTGAAAATCAACTTTCGGTCAGAATCGTGCAAACGTCTCTGTGTGCTTCTTGTCATGCCAAGGGGTATTGCTCTTCCGCCGACAAACAGGATAAGCTGATCGACGTCAACGACGCCGACGCCGCCTCTTACCGAGTCGGAGAACGGGTGATGCTTATCGGCGAGACTTCAATGGGCGTGATGGCGGTGGCGTTGCCTTTTTTCTTTCCTTTTGTTCTCCTTGTCGTCGCTTTGTTTTTATTCATGTCCCGAACCGGCAGCGAACTTCTTTCCGCCCTTCTTTCTCTGGGGGTGCTCGTTCCTTATTATGTCCTGTTGTGGCTCAATAAGGCACGATTGAAGAAGCGGTTTTCTTTTCGAGTAAAACCAATAAATAACTAATATAACTTATGAATTTGATTCTGATTGCAGTAGTTTCCTTGGGGGCTATAGCGCTGGTGCTGGCTGCGATTCTCTATGCGGCTTCCAAAAAATTTGCCGTGTATGAAGACCCGCGCATCGCTCAGGTGGGCGAAGTCCTGCCTCAGGCCAATTGCGGCGGATGCGGCTATCCCGGTTGCAGTGCTTTTGCCGAAGCATGCGTCAACGCGAGCACGCTCGAAGGAAAATTTTGTCCGGTGGGCGGACAGGCCGTGATGTCGCAGATTGCCGATTTGTTGGGTATGTCTGCCGAAGAGGCCGAGCCCAAAGTGGCTGTGGTGCGGTGTAACGGTACGTGCGAACACCGCCCGCGTCTGAATCGGTACGACGGAGCCAAAAGCTGCGCCATTGCCGCTTCGCTCTATGGAGGTGAAACCGGTTGCAGCTACGGCTGTCTGGGGTGTGGCGACTGTGTGGCGGCCTGCGGGTTCGATGCCATCCACATGAATCCCGAAACCGGCCTTCCCGAAGTGGACGAAGACAAGTGTACGGCTTGTGGAGCATGTGTCAAGGCATGTCCGAAAGCCATTATCGAAATTCGTCCGAAAGGAAAGAAATCCCGTCGCATCTATGTGAATTGCGTGAATAAGGATAAGGGAGCCATAGCTCGCAAGGCCTGTTCGGTGGGGTGCATTGCTTGCAGCAAGTGTGTGAAAGCGTGCGCTTTTGAAGCCATCACCGTGGAAAACAATTTGGCTTATATCGACCCGTATAAATGCAAGTCGTGTCGTAAATGCGTGGAAGCCTGTCCGCAAAGTACGATCATCGAGTTGAATTTCCCTCCCCGAAAGCCCAAATTGGAGACTGAGGAAACGGCATCGTCCCAGTCATGACTTGAGACGAAGAGCATTGAATTAAACGTAACGCATAATACATAAAGAAAATTGTATGTTAAAGACATTTTCAATTGGCGGAGTACATCCGCACGAAAATAAATTGTCGGCGCATCAACCCATCATTACGGCAACCCCGCCCGAAACCGCGGTTATTCTGCTGGGACAACATATCGGAGCCCCCGCCAGACCCATTGTGGCTAAGGGAGATTCAGTGAAGGTCGGGACGAAAATCGCCGAGCCTTCGGGTTTTGTGTCGGCGGCCGTTCACTCCTCGGTGAGCGGAAAGGTCGCGAAGATCGATTCGGTTATCGATGCGAGCGGCTATGCCAAGCCCGCCATATTCATCGACGTGGAAGGAGATGAGTGGGAAGAAAGCATCGACCGCAGCACCACGCTGGTGCGCGAATGTACGCTTTCTCCGGAGGAAATCGTCAATAAGATTACCGAGGCGGGGATTGTGGGACTTGGCGGAGCCTGCTTCCCTACGCAGGTCAAACTATGCCCTCCGCCCTCGTTCAAAGCCGAATGCCTGATTATAAACGCCGTGGAGTGCGAACCTTATCTCACGGCCGACCATAGGTTGATGCTGGAACATGCGGAAGAAATCATGGTGGGTGTCTCCATCCTGATGAAAGCCGTGCGTGTGAATAAGGCATACATCGGAATCGAAGCCAATAAACCGGACGCCATTGAATTGATGAAAAAAACGGCTTCGGGCTATCAGGGCGTCGAAGTGGTTTCCTTGAAAGTGCAATACCCGCAGGGAGGCGAAAAGCAACTCATAGATGCGGTGACCAAGCGTCAGGTTCCCAGTGGTGCGCTCCCCATTTCCACCGGAGCAGTGGTACAGAACGTGGGAACGGCTTTTGCCGTTTACGAAGCGGTGCAAAAGAACAAGCCTCTATTCGAGCGTGTCATTACCGTTACGGGAAAATCGGTCAATAAACCGTCGAACTTTCTGGCACGTATAGGCACGCCGATGAGCCAGCTTATCCGTGCCTGCGGCGGCCTGCCCAAAGATACCGGGAAGATAATCGGCGGCGGCCCCATGATGGGCAAAGCCCTGATGAATATTGAAGTCCCTACGGCTAAAGGCAGTTCGGGCATTCTCATCATGAACAGCAAAGAGGCCAAACGCGGAGAAGAACGGCCTTGTATCCGTTGCGCAAAGTGTGTGAGCGCTTGTCCGATGGGGTTGGAACCCTATCTGCTCGGCGCGCTCGGCGAGAATGCGGACTTTGAGCGAATGGAGAAAGAACGGATCATGGATTGTATCGAGTGTGGTTCCTGTCAGTTCACCTGTCCGGCCAATCGTCCGTTGCTCGACTATTGCCGTCTGGGTAAAGCCAAAGTCGGGGCGATGATTCGTGCACGTCAAGTCAAAAAATAACGAAGTATGGAAAATAAACTAATCGTATCTCTATCTCCCCACGTACATAGCGGGGACAGCATACAGAAAAACATGTACGGTGTGTTGCTGGCTTTATTGCCTGCTTTTCTCGTATCGCTCTATTTCTTTGGCTTAGGAATGCTACTGGTTACGGCAGTGGCCGTGGCCGCTTGCCTGTTTTCGGAATGGACCATTGTCAAGTTCTTGATGAAGCGTCCGGTGACTACCGTTTTCGATGGTTCGGCCATCATTACCGGCGTGTTGCTGGCTTTCAACCTGCCGTCGAACTTGCCGGTGTGGATTATCGTTCTGGGAGCATTCTTCGCAATCGGTGTGGGTAAGATGTCCTTTGGCGGTTTGGGATGCAATCCGTTCAATCCCGCCTTGGTCGGTCGGGTGTTCCTGCTGCTTTCTTTTCCGGTGCAAATGACCAGTTGGCCCGTGCCCGGACAATTAACCGCTTATACCGACGCCACCACCGGAGCCACTCCGCTGGCATTGATGAAGCAAGCCATTCATGGCGACACTTCCGCTCTGGCCCAACTTCCCGATGCTTTGAGTCTGTTTTTCGGTAACAACGGCGGATCGATCGGTGAGGTCAGTGCCTTGGCATTGCTGCTCGGACTCGTTTATATGCTGTGGAAGAAAATCATTTCCTGGCATATTCCCGTTTCTATCCTCGTCACGGTCTTTGTTTTTGCGGGCATCATGCACTGGGTCGATCCGGTGAAGTATGTTTCTCCCGAATTTCATTTGTTGTCGGGCGGACTGATGTTGGGAGCCATATTCATGGCCACCGACTACGTAACCTCGCCGATGAGCACTAAAGGCATGCTGATATACGGTGTCTGCATCGGTTTGCTCACGGTGATTATTCGTCTGTTTGGCGCATATCCCGAAGGCGTTTCATTCGCCATTCTGATCATGAATGCCTTTACTCCGTTGATAAATAACTATTGTAAACCAAAACGCTTTGGGGAGGTAGCGAAGAAGAAATGAAAAAGTTAGAGTCATCATTAAAGAATATGTTGCTGGTGTTGACGGGAGTAACCGCAATATCCGTGGCGTTGCTGGCAGCCGTGAACGAATTGACGAAAGGCCCCATTGAGGCGGCCAACGCAAAGACCTTGAACGAAGCGTTGAAGGAAGTGCTCCCGGCATTTGCCAACAATCCCGTGGGCGAGTGCGACACGCTTTTCAGTGAGAAAGACGGCAAACGACAGGTCGACTATATCATTTATCCGGCCAAAGACGGAGATAATGTATTGGTGGGTATGGCCGTAGAAGCTAAATCCATGGGATTTGGCGGAGAACTGAAGGTACTGGTCGGCTTCGACGCCGAAGGCGATATCCATAACTATTCGTTGCTGGCGCATGTCGAGACTCCCGGATTAGGCTCTAAAGCAGCCGATTGGTTTAAGGAAGGCGGACGCGGAAGCATCAAAGGCATGAATCCCGGCGAAGCGGAACTGAAAGTGAGCAAAGACGGCGGACAGATAGACGCCATTACCGCTTCCACCATTACTTCGCGGGCATTCCTTCAGGCAGTGAATAACGCCTATCGCGCCTATATGAACAGTTTTCAAAGAACAGACGGCGACGAAGAAGAAGACAGTGTGACGGGAGCTTCACAAAAGCAGCAGCCGGCCGAAGCACCCGCCCAAGAAACGAATCAATAAGAAAGAAGGAGAAAACCTATGAGTAACTTTAAGATAATCATGAATGGGATCATCAAAGAGAATCCCACGTTTGTACTCTTACTGGGGATGTGTCCGACGCTGGGAACGACTTCTTCGGCCATCAACGGTATGGGAATGGGACTGGCCACGATGTTCGTGCTGATATGTTCAAACGTAGCCATCTCGTTGCTGAAAAATCTGATTCCGGACATGGTGCGCATTCCTGCCTACATTGTCGTGATCGCTTCGTTCGTGACCCTGTTGCAAATGGTGATGCAGGCATACGTTCCGGGACTGTACGCCACGCTCGGTTTGTTCATTCCCCTGATTGTGGTCAACTGTATCGTACTCGGTCGCGCCGAGGCTTTTGCCGCCAAAAACAATCCGCTTTCTTCCATGCTGGACGGATTGGGCATGGGGCTGGGCTTCACGTTTGCCCTAACCTTGTTGGGGGCTATCCGCGAACTGCTGGGAACCGGAAAGGTGTTCAACCTGACTCTCTTTCCCGAAGACTACGGCATGTTGCTCTTCGTGTTGGCTCCCGGCGCATTCATTGCCTTGGGCTACCTCATTGCCGTGATCAATAAATTGAAAGCTAATCAATAAACCTTTCGGGCATTATGGAATATATATTGATATTTATTTCGGCAATCTTTGTCAACAACATCGTATTGTCTCAGTTCTTGGGCATCTGTCCTTTCCTTGGAGTTTCCAAGAAAGTGGAAACCGCCATGGGGATGAGTATGGCGGTTACTTTCGTGCTCACCATTGCCACCATCGTGACGTTCCTCATTCAGAAATCCGTGCTTGATGCTTTCGGCTTGGGATATCTGCAAACCATTACGTTCATTCTGGTCATTGCCGGTTTGGTGCAGTTGGTGGAGATCATTCTTAAGAAAGTTTCGCCCGCCTTGTATCAGGCATTGGGGGTGTTTCTGCCGCTGATCACAACCAACTGTTGCATTCTCGGTGTGGCCATTCTCGTCATCCAGAAAGACTTCGATTTGCTGACGGGCGTGGTCTATGCTTTCTCCACGGCCATCGGTTTCGGCTTGGCTTTGGTGTTGTTTGCCGGCTTGCGCGAACAGATGAGTCTGGTGAAGATACCCGAAGGAATGAAAGGCACTCCCATCGCCCTCATCACCGCCGGCCTCCTGGCCATGGCCTTTATGGGCTTTTCGGGAGTCGTGTGACGAGGCGCATTCATCCGCCTGTTTCCGCTTTTTACCTCTATACCCCGTTCTTCCTGAAAAAGAGCGGGGTATTTTTATAGGCTTTCGTTTTATTTCTTTACTTTTGTGGCACGAAATGCTTTAGAATCAGAATCCTATTTTATGAAGAAAAGAATTTTAGTTACCGGCGGAACTGGTTATATCGGCTCTCATACGGTGGTCGAATTGCAAAACAGCGGATACGAAGTGGTTATTGTGGACAATTTGTCCAATTCGAACGCCGACGTTGTCGACAGCATCGAAAAAGTATCGGGCGTTCGTCCTTTTTTCGAGCGTTTGGATTGCCTCGACTACGAAGGGCTCGATGCGGTGTTCGCCAAATATGCCGGCATACAGGCCGTGATTCATTTTGCAGCCAGCAAGGCCGTGGGCGAATCGGTGGAAAAGCCTTTGCTCTATTATCGGAACAATCTCGTTTCGCTCATCAATCTGCTTGAGCTGATGCCCAAGCACGGGGTCGGGGGCATCGTATTCTCTTCCTCCTGCACGGTTTATGGTCAGCCCGACGAACTCCCCGTGACCGAACGCGCTCCCATCAAGAAAGCCGAATCGCCCTACGGCAACACGAAACAAATCAACGAAGAAATCGTGCGCGACACCGTGGCGTCGGGGTCTCCCGTCAAGGCCATCCTGTTGCGTTATTTCAATCCCATAGGCGCGCATCCCTCGGCTTTGTTGGGCGAACTTCCGAACGGGACGCCTCAGAACCTCGTACCGTTCCTCACGCAAACGGCTATCGGCATTCGTGAACAGCTGAGCGTATTCGGCGACGACTATGACACCCCCGACGGGTCGTGCATCCGCGACTTCATCAATGTGGTCGACTTGGCCAAGGCTCACGTCATCGCCATTCGTCGTATTTTGGAAGACAAGCAGAAGGAGAAGGTCGAAGTCTTCAACATCGGCACGGGAAGGGGAGTTTCGGTACTCGAATTGATTCACGGTTTCGAGAAAGCCACCGGCGTGAAACTCAACTACCGGATAACGGGACGTCGGCCCGGAGACATCGAGAAGGTGTGGGCCAACCCCGATTTTGCCAATAACGAGTTGGGATGGAAGGCCGAAGAAACGTTGGAAGACACGCTTCGTTCCGCTTGGAACTGGCAGTTGAAACTGCGCGAACGCGGCATTCAATAAATCTGTGTGAGGCGCCGATGAAAACAACAGTGCTTGCTCTTCTGCTGATGCTTTCGCTGCCTTCGTCCTTGTGGGCGCAGGCGGCGAAAGACGTGTTGCACAGGGTGGAGGAAGCCCTTTCGGCCAATGAGCAGGCAAAGGCCGTAAGCTATTTCCGGCAGGCTGTGGGCATGGATGCGGCCAATGCCGAGATGTTCTATTGGACGCGTTTGGACAAGAGCACGTCTGTCGTTTCGAAGATGGCCCATGAACTGGCCGCCTTCTACAAGAAGAATAAGAACTTCGACAAGGCTTATCTGTTCTATAAAGAGTTGACGCAGCAGGTTCCGAATCATGTCGATTACCTGAGTGCCTGTGCCGAAGTGCAGGTGGAGCGCGGCAAAGAGAAGGAAGCCGCTCGCCTGTACGAGAGGGTGCTGAAACTCGACGACGACCATTTGGCCGCCAACATCTTTCTGGGTAATTATTATTATTTGCAGGCCGAAATGGAGAAAAAGCAGATAGAGGCCGATTACCGAAAGATCGCTTCTCCCACGAAAATGCAGTATGCGAGTTATCGCGACCGTTTGGCGCGGTTGTTCTCCTCGGAATACCTGAGGGCGAAAAGTGCGCTGCAAAAGGTTGTCGGCAAATTCTCCTCCGCCGAAGCCAAAAAGACTTTGGACAAAATCGTAGTCATCGAGAAAGAGGTCAACCCATAGCCTGTCGGCGGTTCGTCGGACTCGAACAAACGTGTACTCTTTCTCTCCTCCTTTTGTAAACATGTTTCAATTTCTCGGTCGATGTCGTTCTCGGACTCGGCCGGATTTTCCTCCCTCTCGAAACCCCCTTGGGGAGGCGCTTTCAGAAACACGCGCATTTGACGTCTGAAATGCACGTGTTCAATGTCTGAAATGCACGTGTTTCAGACGTCAAATGCACGTGTTTCAGACGTGAATCGCGAACGGTTGTCGCGTCGGGGAAAATCGTGTCAAAAAATCGGAAAGCCAAAAGCCGTTTTTCGGTACGGAGAAAGCCAATGCCGGGTATCCGATAAAACCCTTGAAGGATATGCCTTTCTTTCGGCCGTATTCTTCGCCATACCGTTGCGATCGGAGTCTGTGTGCAACCGGTTTCTAAAGCAGGTCTTCCAATTCGCAGAGCGAACGAATGTGAAAAGTCGGCCGGAAAGGAAGCTCGTCTTTTCCCGTTACGTTATAAAAGACTTGATGCATCCCCGCATTTTTTGCCCCTTCGATGTCGTTTTCCCAACTGTCGCCGATCATCAACGACTCTTTTAGTTCCGATTGAGTGGCCGACAGGGCAAAATGATATATTTCGGGCCAAGGCTTCATCACCCCGATGTCTTCCGACAGAATAATCTTTCTGAAGAAGTGGCCGATGTCTGCCGATTCGAGTTTACGTGCCTGTTGTTCCCGAAAACCGTTAGAAAGGATGAAGAGCCTGTACTTCGGGCTGAGGTATTCCAAGACCTTCCGGGCATGCGGCATGAGCGCGGAACGGAGCGGAATGCGCGACAATAAGTCTTCGGAATACCTTCGGGCAAGCTCTTCGTCGTTCACCCCCACGGCTTGCAGCGGATGGAGGAACCGCAGGCGGTTCAGTTCTTTTTTGGTGATTTCTCCGTTGGCATAGTCTGTCCACAGAGGAACGTTGCGTTGTTGGTAGAGCGAATAGTAGTGTTCGAACGAATGGAAATAACGGTCGAAAGCATAGTCGCGGTAGATTTCCGTAAACGCTTCGCGAGAGTTTTGCGAGAAAGCCCAGATCGTATCGTCCAAGTCGAAGAACAGGTTTTTATAATTCATTGGTTACGTCGACATTAGAGAAAAAAGGAATGAAAAACCGATGTACCGACAGCTCTCTGCGTGCGAGAGTTTATCGGTACATCGGCATTGCTTGAGGCGGGGCCTCTGTTTTATTTCACTTGAATCACCAGATATCTGGAAACGCTCCAGAAGGTTGTCGGGTTGCTGATCTTCAAGGTCAACTGTCCTTTGTCATCCTTCACGAGTTCGTAAGAGCCTGCCGGGTGAGTGGTCAGAAGCTCTGCACGTTTGGAGTACAGCTTGATTTCGCTTGTTCTGCGGATGTCGATCTGCGTAAAGTAGTCTCTGTTGAAATCTGCATTCTTCAAAACATCTCCGCTTTTCAGTATTTTCTGATCTTTCAGTTCCGCTTTCGTTCCGAACACAAACCATGCCGCGTTCAGGTTCTTGTCCTGTTCGTTCATTGTCTTTGTTTTCGATTCGTTTTCGGCGGTCAGGGCTTCTTTCGTGGCGGAAAGTTCGCTCACGGCGGCATCCAGCTCCTGAATGCGGATGTTCTTCGAGGCGAGTTCGGTTTGCAACTCTTCGATGCGCAGTTGCTTTTCGTTCAGTTCGGCCGTTAACGCATCTACCGCTTTTTTCAGTTGGCTTGAGCTGTATTTGCTGTTCTTCAGCTGAGCCTGCAACTTTTCAATCTGTGCTTTGTTTTCTTCCATTTGCTTGGAAATGAACTCGATGTCAGCGGCGATTTGCTGCTTTGCGCCTGCGGAGTTTTCCGTAATTGTGCCACGCTGCAAGTCTACGCGACTTTCGGCAGCGTTGATTTTACGGAACCCTTCTTGGATTTCGTTGAATGTACCCATCATGTCGTCCAGTTCGGCGTTACGTTGTGTCAAGGCCAAAAGGAGAGAGTCATTCTGCATTTTCAGTTTCTGATCTCCTTTGAAATTGCACGAAGCGAATGTGCCCGCACATACCAATAATAGAAATGCTACCTTTTTCATACGATTACGTTTTTGTTAATGATGTTATGAGATATATTAAAACTAACCTAAGTTTCTGCCCCCGCAACCACGATTACCATTTCGCCACGCGGTTCGGTGGCGGTGAAATGCGCAATCAGCTCTTCCAATGTCCCGCGTTTGGTTTCTTCATGCAGTTTGGAGATTTCCCGGGAGACGGAAGCCAGTCTTTCCGGCCCGAAGCATTCGGACAGTTGCGCGAGCGTCTTCAACAATCGGTGCGGCGACTCGTAGAAAACCATCGTGCGTTGCTCTTCGATCAAAGCCTTCAGGCGTGTTTGTCTGCCTTTCTTCTGCGGCAGGAATCCTTCAAAGCAGAACCTGTCATTGGGCAGGCCCGAGGCTACCAAGGCCGGGACGAAAGCCGTGGCTCCGGGCAGACACTGTACTTCGATGTTCTTTCGGACACATTCGCGCACGATGAGAAATCCCGGATCGGAAATTCCCGGCGTACCGGCGTCCGAAATCAAAGCCACCGTTTCGCCCGCTTCGATGCGCTTCACCACTTGTTCCACGGTTTGATGCTCGTTGAACTTGTGATACGACTTCATGGCGTTCTTGATTTCAAAATGTTTCAGCAAGATACCCGACGTACGTGTGTCTTCGGCCAAAATGAGATCGACCTCTTTCAGCACTCGGATGGCCCGAAAGGTCATGTCGTCCAGATTTCCGACAGGTGTAGGCACTACGTACAATTTTCCCATATCAAGCGTTCGTTGTTTATGCCGATTGATTGAAATATTTTTTTAACAGCTCCATGAAGTCCATCCGGGCCTCGTTATCTTCATCTGCCGAAGTCCGGGCTGCCAAGAGGGAGCAGGCCTCTTCGAACGAAGGTGTTTCGGCCAACTGGTCGACGACGCGGTTCATCAAACTGCTGTTTCCTCCGAAGAGTTCATGAGTGAAGCGGAACGAATCGTTCAGACTGATGGATTTGCGGAGATTGCCGTTTCGTGAGGCCGAAGGAATCCGTTGGTTCCCGACCGCGGGTTCCTCGCCGCGGGAGATTTCTTCAACGGAGGGGCGAAGGCGGGCGTCCAATTCTCCCGATAACTGCTCTGCATGTTCTTTCAATAAGCCGGCGCAGCGTAGCAGGGGAGCATTTAAGGCCTGATCCGGTCTTATCGAATAAGAGTCCATAAGAATTCGCAATTCTTGAATGTCCTGTTCTATTGTGGTAAGCAGTTCTTGTTCCATACTTCGTTTGTGCTTATCAATATGCGAATGTATGATATAAATTGTCCGAATGATTCAAATGGCAGGATAATTTAACAGTTGCCCCATGATTCATTTACGGCTTTAAGGTCTTCACAAAAAAATAAACAGAAATCAGTATTTTAATTCTCAGGCTTATATTACTTTTGTGAGCAATATGATATGATTTA
>JBHAEN010000113.1:0-7551 GCA_041855645.1 Bacteroides sp.
AGATTTAAGTGCCATCGACAACACTCTCGAAGACCGTATGCGATTGGCTCAGGATATCACTTCCATGGTACTTGCCTTGAGACGTAAGGTAAACATCAAAGTACGCCAACCGCTGCAATGCATCATGATTCCGGTGACCGACCTCACGCAAAAGGCCCACATCGAAGCCGTGCAAGCACTTATCCTGAATGAAGTGAACGTAAAAGAAATCCGCTTTGTCGACGGAGCAGCCGGCGTATTGGTCAAAAAAGTGAAATGCGACTTCAAAAAGCTCGGCCCCAAGTTTGGCAAACAAATGAAAACAGTGGCCGCTGCCGTGGCTGCCATGTCGCAAGAAGCCATCGCAGAACTCGAAAACACGGGACGTTACACATTCCATCCCGAAGGAGAGTCGCCCATTGTGCTCGAACTGACCGACGTGGAAGTCTTCAGCGAAGACATTCCCGGATGGCTCGTAGCCAATGAAGGCCGGTTGACGGTTGCTCTCGAAGTAACCATAACCGAAGCCTTGCGACGCGAAGGCATAGCTCGTGAACTGGTAAACCGTATCCAAAACATCCGTAAGT
The DNA here is from genome assembly GCA_041855645.1 of Bacteroides sp. Taxonomy (GTDB): domain Bacteria; phylum Bacteroidota; class Bacteroidia; order Bacteroidales; family Bacteroidaceae; genus Bacteroides. The sequence goes on from JBHAEN010000113.1 coordinate 567, forward strand.
CCAGCGGCTTCGAAATCACCGACAAGATAAAAGTCCTACTCTCCAAAAATAATCAAACAGACGATGCGGTAAATGAATATAATCTCTATATTTGCAATCAGGTTTTAGCCACATCGCTGACATTGGCCGACGAAGTGAAAAACGGAACGGAACTCGTTTTCGACGATTATTCACTGTATGCCTGCATCGAGAGAGAATGAAACCACCCGAATGTTTAACCTTATAAAAAAACATGTTATGGCTGAAAAAACGAGATACTCGGACGCGGAACTCGAAGAATTCCGGACGATAATCAAAGACAAATTGGAGTTGGCACAGCGTGATTATGAGCAGCTCAAGATGAGCCTCATGGGGCTCGACGGCAATCATACGGACGATACTTCTCCCACCTACAAGGTGCTTGAAGAAGGAGCAAACACGCTGTCGAAAGAAGAAACCACACGACTGGCGCAACGTCAGTTGAAGTTCATTCAAGGATTGCAAGCCGCTCTGGTACGCATAGAGAACAAAACGTACGGTATCTGTCGGGAAACCGGTAAACTGATTCCCGCCGAACGCCTACGCGCCGTTCCTCATGCCACGCTCAGTATTGAAGCCAAAAATAACAGTAAGAACTAAAAACAACCGAAAACAGATGAGATGAGGAAACACACGTTCTTCATCTCATCTGTTTATGATACCGCTCATAGTCACACATCCGATGAACAAATTCTTCACGAAAGGACGAATAGCCTTGATCGTCATCTTCTCCGTACTGATTATCGACCAAGTCATCAAAATCCTGATAAAAACCCAAATGTACTGGCATGAAAGCATTCATGTCACGAATTGGTTTCAAATCTACTTCACCGAAAACAACGGCATGGCATTCGGGATGGAAATTTTCGGAAAACTATTCCTCACCCTCTTCCGCATTGTCGCCGTCTCACTCATCGGATGGTATCTTTACAAACAAGTCAAGCGAAAAGTCGCCACGGGTTTCATCCTCTGCGTATCGCTGATTCTGGCAGGCGCCCTGGGCAACATCATCGACAGCGTGTTCTACGGTGTATTCTTCAGTGAAAGCACACACACGCAAGTGGCTCAATTCCTGCCCGAAGGCGGAGGTTATTCCACATGGTTCCATGGAAAAGTGGTAGACATGTTCTACTTCCCCATCATCGATACTCATTGGCCGCAATGGGTTCCTTTCTTTGGAGGCGACCGATTTATTTTCTTCAGCCCCATCTTCAATTTCGCCGATGCAGCCATCAGCTGTGGCATCATCGCCCTTCTGCTCTTCTACGGAAAGCATCTGAACACCCCGAATCATAAAACACCGAAGAAAGAAGAATAACATCCCCGCATGATGAGTCACAGACGGTTTTTCCATTTCTGCCTTGCCTGTACGGCCTCGATGCTGATAACGGGATGCAAGGTGAAACGCCCCGAAACAATCATTCCCGAAGAGCGGATGGAAGAATTATTGTACGACTACCATCTGGCCAAAGCCATGGGCGATAATCTTTCCTACGACGAGAATCATAAACGTTCGCTCTACATCAATGACGTATTCCGAAAGCACGAAGTAACCGAAGCTGTATTCGATTCCTCTCTCGTATGGTACACGCGCCATACGGAATTACTCTCCAAAATCTACGAAAGAGTCAACAAGCGCATGAAGGAAGAACAAAATGCCGTGAATCATCTCATAGCCCTGCGCGATAAAAAGCCCGGAATTTCCAAACCCGGCGACAGCATAAACGTATGGGCATGGCAGCCATTGTTGCTCTTGTCGGCCGAAAAATTCAACGATCGCTATACCTTTGTCTTGCCTGCCGATTCCAATTTCCAAGATCGCGACACACTCGTTTGGGAAGTGCACTACGGCATGTTGCATCCCGACACCTCACGCCGAAAGTTCCCCGTAGCCGTGATGGTCATGCAAATGATTTACGAAAAAGACACGCTGACCGGCCTCAAACGAATCAGTCCGCCCACAGTGGAGCGAATCCGTCTAAACGCCGACACTTTGGGAGCTTTGAAAGAAATCAGAGGATTTATTTACTACACTCCCTCCCGAAACGCCACGGACAAGAGCACTTTGCTAGTCGAACGGATATCCATGATTCGCTATCATTGCCGGGACACACTCTCGTTCGCCGTGCGCGACTCTCTGAACAAAGCCCGAATGCAAGCCGACTCTCTGCAAAAAATGGCTGCTTCCCAACAGACCGAAACGACTGAGATACAAAAACCGGACACAAGTACGCACTCTCGACTGACGCCGGAAGAAATGAACCGCAGACGTACCACGGAGCGTTCGCCCAAAAGGCCCGAACAAGTGGAAACGGAGCGACGCATTCAAGAGGAAATCAGGGAAGAACAGCAACGACGGATGCAACAACAACGCCGGCGACAAGAAAGCCGTCGTCCCTGAATTTGCAAACCATTGCCTCAATGAAACGATTCTCGGCACATTACCTCTGGCATCCCCGTTCGGGCTTTCTCAAACAGCAAGTGGTGGAAATTGAAGCGGGAAGGGTAAGCAACGTGTTCCCGCTCACGGAAGAAATCGAAGCCGTAGAGTGGTTGCCGGGAGTGATCGTACTGTCGCCCACCGATTCGGCTACCGAACATGCCATACGCCGTATGTTTCAAGAAGGCCCGACAGATAAGGAAAACTTCGACGAGGCGTACTTCTCCTATTGGCTCCACCCTTTCGACTTTACTTCCATGAAGCCTGTCGCCGAAACTCGGCACAAACTATTGCGGTAGCCACAGCCACGTTCAGCGACTCTGAAGTCGCTTTCCCCATAGGATAATTGGGGACATACAGCCGATGACTCACGAGCTTCTCTATTTCCTCTCCTATACCGTTCCCCTCGTTTCCCATCACCAGAAGTCCGTTGCCCGGAAGCGACCGCTCATAGAGATTTTCTCCGTTTAAAAACGTGCCGAAGACGGGAACATGGGCATCGAGCGAGCGTATGAAATCCGCAAGGGGCGTATAATGAACCTGAACACGGGCAATTCCCCCCATCGTAGCCTGTATGGCTTTGGGGCTGTACACATCGGCCGTGCCCGGAGAACAAATGATGTGTTCGATTCCGAACCAATCGGCAAGACGAACGATGGTTCCCAGATTTCCCGGATCCTGCACATCGTCCAAAGCGAGACAAAGCCCTTCTTCGACGTATTCGGGACGCAGTTCGTGAACCGGCAGGTCGAACACGGCCAACACTTGTTGAGGTGTTTTCAACATACTTATCCGGGATAATTCTTCTTGGTCGACTTCAAAACAGTCGTCGGCCGCGAAAACCGAATGTTCGTTCAGCCACGACGATGTGGCAGCCAACAACCGACAGTGGAAACGACCAAGCAAATCGCCGACCAGTTTCGGCCCTTCGGCCATGAAAACACGATCGGCTCTACGCACCTTCTTCATCTCCAACGAACGGATATATTTTATCTTATTCTTACTGAGCGGCATCATTGAAACGAAATTTGCGGACAAAGCTATAAAGAACTTTTCAAAGCGCCGACCGCCTCAGCCCGAAAAATCAGCGCAGCCGCGTCAAAAACGAGGTTTCTTTTTGCCGTGGGCATCCGCTCCCCATGTGGGGTCGAAATAATGTTCAAACGATGCGGACACAGAGAGGCCGGTTATGGGCATCCGTCGGTTTCCGCCCGTTCACCGCTTACCTACTTTCGCCGCATGAAATGATTCGTCGGCCTGTGCTTTCCTTTTCGTCGGGCTGCACCCTTTTTTTCGTCGGGGTGCACTCGTTTTTTCGTTTGGGTGCAGGCAAACGAATAATTTTAAGCGTGCGAAGGCCTTGTTTTCTTCGACGAAAAAGGACGGTCGATGCAATGAAACCGTTTGATTGTCAGAATCGAGAACCCTTAAATTGTTCCTCTGAAAACGTTCCTCTGACTTGGAGGAGGATGCCCTGCCGAAAATTCGACGGAAATCTGCTTTTACGGCTTTTTATCCTTTTATTTTTCTCAAGCCGGAAACTATGCTTTATCTTTGCCCATCCGATAATGTTGACTCAGGGTTGCGCCGCATGAAGCAGGGATTTTCTCATACTCTTCTTTTTATTGCCGTTCTTTGGCTGATGGCCTCGTGTTCTTCCACGAAGTACGTGCCGGAAGGCGCATATTTGCTGGACGAAGTGAAAATACACACGGACGAAAAAAGCATCAAGCCCTCTTCGTTGTATCCTTATTTACGGCAGAGTCCGAATACGAAATGGTTCAGCCTCATCAAAACCCAACTCTACATTTACAATCTTTCGGGACGAGATTCGACGAAATGGACCAACAAGTTCCTCCGCAGAATCGGCAATGCACCGGTCATCTACAATGAAAGCAACGCTCTGCGTTCCGAGGAAGAGCTGACCAAAGCCGTCCGCAATCTGGGCTACATGGAAGCCTCCGTAAAGCGTTCGATTCAGATTAAAAAGAAAAAACTGAAGCTCACTTATGACGTGAAGGTGGGGAAACCTTACACGATTCATTCCCTGAAGCATGATATTTATGGCGACGCAGTGGCCGAGATCGTGCGGAACGCTTCGGCCAACAGCCTGCTGAAAGAAGGCATGTTGTTCGACGTCAATATACTTGATGCCGAACGGCAACGCATCACCAACGAATTGCTGAAATCGGGATATTACAGGTTCAACAAGGAATACATTGATTATACGGCCGACACGGTGCTCGACAACCGAAAGGTAGATCTCACCCTCCACCTGCGCGGATACCGTGCTTCTGCCAACGATTCGCTGAGCGAGCACAAGCCCTACCGCATCACGCAGGTGAACTTCGTGACCGATTATGACGTGCTTCAACCTCTGTCGCAAAGCATACAAGTCAACGACTCGATGCGCTACAAGGGCTATTCCATCTACTTCAAAGACAAGCCTTACCTCCGCCCGAAAGTGTTGCTGAACAGCCTGCGCTTTGCCGTGGGCGATTTCTACAACGAGCAGCACGTGCAGCAGAGTCATGCCTCATTCGGGCGATTGTCTGCTCTGAAATACAGCAATATCCGCTTCGTCGAAACCATGAAGGGCGACTCGGCGCAACTGAACAGCTATGTGATGTTGACCAAGGGAAAACTCAATTCCGTATCCTTCGAAGTGGAAGGAACCAACTCTGCGGGCGACTTGGGGGCCGCAGCCTCCGTGTCGTATCAGAATCGGAATCTCTTCCGCGGCTCGGAACTCTTCACCATCAAACTCAGAGGAGCCTACGAAGCCATCACGGGACTTCAGGCCGGATATGCCGACAATAATTACACCGAATACGGCGTGGAGAGCCGCATTAACTTTCCTTCCTTCCTGTTTCCTTTTCTCTCGTCCGAGTTCAGGCGAAGGGTGCGTGCCTCGACCGAGTTCGGAGTGCAATACAACCATCAGGTGCGCCCCGAATTCACCCGTACCACGGCATCGGCTTCGTGGAGTTACAGATGGAGCAACCGACAGAAGGTGCAGCACAAGGTGGATTTGCTCAACGTTGCTTTCATGTATCTGCCCTACATCTCGGAGAAATTCAGCGACGACTACATCAATCAGGGATATGAGTACATCTTCCGATACAACTATCAGGACAGGCTCATCATCAACATGGGATATAATTATTATTTCAACAGTGTAGGCGGATCGGTGGTCAACAACACGATTGCCGCCAACTCCTATTCCATTCGTTTCAACATCGAGTCGGCAGGCAATCTCATGTACGCCCTCTCCAAAACCCTCCGTATTCGCAAGAACGGGAATGGCGACTATGCCATTCTGGGCATTCCGTACGCGCAATATCTGAAAAGCGAGTTCGACTTCGCATCGAACACCCGCATCGACGGACGTAACTCACTGGCCTTGCACATCGGCGTCGGGATAGGTGTTCCTTACGGGAATGCTCGTTTCATGCCCTTGGAAAAACAGTATTTCTCAGGCGGAGCCAACAGTGTGCGCGGTTGGAGTGTACGCAGTCTCGGACCCGGTTCTTTCGCGGGCAACGGCAATCTGTTGGATCAGATGGGCAACATCAAACTGGATGCCTCTGTGGAGTACAGGAGTAAACTATTCTGGAAATTGCAAGGAGCGGTATTCGTGGATGCGGGCAACATTTGGACCATTCGCGACTATGAGAATCAGCCCGGCGGAGTGTTCAAGTTCAACACGTTCTATAAGCAGATCGCCATGGCCTACGGATTGGGGTTGCGACTCGACCTGGATTTTTTCATCCTTCGTTTCGACGGAGGAATGAAAGCCATCAATCCCATCTACGAAAGCGGGTCAGACCGATATCCCATCCTAAGCCCTAAATTCAGCCGCGATTTTGCTTTTCACTTTGCCGTGGGCTATCCGTTCTGACATGAAGACGGTGAAGAATCCGTGAAACGGACAATCTCCGCAATAACCTCGTCGGCCGAATCGAAAACGGAAAGCAGCAGATTCTTATACTTTCCGCTCTGCAGAAGTTTGTTCAACAGCGGATAAACGGGCATTTCACGACTCCAATAATTCTTTCCGAGAAATACCATCGGACTGGCATAACCGAAACTCAGGTAGTGATTCTGCACGGCATCCTGAAAGATTTCCTGCATGGTCCCGGCACTTCCCGGAGCATAGATGATGCCTCCCATGGCAATGGTCAGGATACCGTCTTCGCGAATGCTGTTCTCGAAATATTTGGCAATGTGCGTGGCAAAGGGCGTGGAAGGTTCGTGGCCATAGAGCCATGTGGGTATTCCCAAACTGACGTAGCGGAGTTGCGGGTAACGACGGACTACCGTAAAGGCCGTATCAAGCCACAATTCATCACGAAACGAGGGAGCTTGCGCGAGGCAACGGAGCGCATCGTCCATCTCCTGCCCGGTCCGTCCGGCCAGCCACGCGCCGAGGTGTGTCGCCTCCATGGCGCCCGGCCCTCCGCCGCTGATCATCAGGTATCCGGCTTCGGTGAGTCGTTTGCTGATGGACACAACCTGCCGATACAT
>JBHAEN010000114.1:0-14026 GCA_041855645.1 Bacteroides sp.
CCCGATGCCATGATGAGGCATATCGTTCGGAGTGTGTTCACGGCCTTGTGTTTTAGGTGATGGGCAAAGTTAGCTCATTCTCCGGTTATTTTTGACGGCGAAAGACATCGTTGTCCGTTTATCCACCTTTCGTGTCCGTAAATCCACCTGCCGAATGCCGAAGCGGCGCATCTTTGCATCATGAACCGAAAAAAAATCCGCACGAGAAACACCCGGCTCGCCGCCCTTGCGCTGAGTGCGGCCGTCGTTTTCGGCCTCACCGCCTGCCGGAACACGGCGTTCATGCCCTCTCCCTCGCCCAATCCTTGGGAAGACGATTACACGGCGGTGGCACGCATGGAAAACTATCGCCTGTGGGGAACCTACAACGTACACGATCCGTCCTGCCGCAAAGCGGGAGACTATTATTATATGTACTCCACCGATGCCATCTTCGGCGAAAACAGGCAGGAAGCGCGCGACAAAAACGTGCCGCTGGGGTATGTTCAGGTGCGCCGGTCGAAAGATCTCGTCCGGTGGGAATTTGTCGGATGGGCCTTCCCCGACATTCCTCGGGAAGCGGTCGATTGGGTGCATGCACATGCCCGCGGACAGGGAGCCACGAACATCTGGGCGCCCTTCATGATTCCGTACAAGGATGGCTTCAGGCTCTACTTTTCCGTCTCGGCCTTCGGACGGCGCGCCTCCTACATCGGCATGGCCGAATCCGCATCGCCCGAAGGTCCTTGGGAGCAAAAGGGATGCGTGGTGAAGACTTCGGACGAGAATCTCATGAACGCCATCGACCCGAGCGTGCTGATCGACGAACGAACCGGCCGGTGGTGGATGCATTACGGGTCCTTCTTCGGCGGCCTTTATGTGGTCGAACTCGACCCGAAGACCGGATTGACCCTGCACCCCGGCGACATGGGCCGGCTCACCGCCCGACGCGCCAATTATCGGGAGGATAATCTTGAGGCTCCCGAAGCGGTCTATCATCCGCCGACGAATCAATACTATCTTTTCACCTCCTACGACCCGCTCATGACCACCTATAATGTCCGCGTGAGCCGTGCTTCGTCGCCCGACGGCCCTTTTACCGACTTCTTCGGCAAAATGGTGAGCGACACGACCGATAATTTTCCCCTGCTCACTGCTCCCTACCGCTTCGAGAAGCATCCGGGATGGGCGGGAACGGGACACTGCGGCGTATTTTCCACCGACGACGGACAATACTTCATGGTGCATCAGGGACGCCTGTCGCCGCATAATCAGCTGATGGTGCTTCACCTCAGGCAGGTATTCTTCACGCCCGACGGTTGGCCCGTCGTATCGCCCGAGCGCTATGCCGGCGACAAGCCGCGCCGCTTCAAAGCCGCCGATCTGGCGGGAGAATGGGAAGTGATTCGCCTGCACGAATCCCGCAACGAACGAAAGAACCTCTCCACACGAATCGTCCTGCACAAAAACAAGAAGTGGACGGGCGAACTTCCGCGCGTCGGAGGTCTGCCTCCCGCCACGAACGGAAAATGGAGCTTGTCGACCGATAAACAGACACTTAACTTGCTGCCGGATGGAGAAGAAATCACGAATCTGATTATCTTTGCCGGACACGATTGGGAAAACCGGAAGGAAACCATACTCTTCACCGGACTCGATGCCCAAGGACGAGCCGTCTGGGGGAAACGCATCCGATAAACATTTCATTCATAATAGATAGAACCATGAGAAAACAGAAAGGACTTTGGGCGGCATTGGCACTCACGGCAGGCTTGTCGCTTCAGGCACAGAACTCCACACTCGTCGTTCAGGCGGGAAAGCCGGGCGCAGAGATTCAACCCACAATGTACGGTCTCTTTTTTGAAGACATCAACTATGCCGCTGACGGCGGTCTTTATGCCGAGCTGGTGAAGAACCGCTCGTTTGAGTTTCCGCAACGCTTCATGGGCTGGAAAACGTTCGGCAACGTCACGCTGAGAGAGGACGGGCCGTTCGAGCGCAACCCGCATTATGTGCGTCTGGGCAACTCCGGGCATGCCCACAAGCATACCGGATTGGATAACGAAGGCTTCTTCGGGATAGGGGTCAAAGCCAACGAATCGTACCGCTTCTCCGTATGGGCACGCCTGCCCGAAGGCGGAACAACGGAAACGCTGCGCATCGAACTTGTCGATACCCGCTCCATGGGCGAGCGTCAGGCTTTCGCTTCCGCTCCGCTTACCGTCGACTCGTGGGAATGGAAGAAGTATCAAGTGGTGCTGACACCCGAAACGACGCAGGCGAAGGCCACGCTGCGCATCTTCCTCACCTCGAAAGGAACGGTCGATTTGGAGCATATCTCGCTCTTCCCCGTCGACACGTGGAAAGGACACGAGAACGGGCTTCGCAAAGACCTCGCTCAGGCCTTGGCCGACATACGGCCGGGCGTATTCCGCTTCCCCGGCGGCTGTATCGTGGAAGGAACCGACCTCAACACCCGCTACGACTGGAAGAAATCGGTCGGTGCGGTGGAGAATCGCCCGCTCAACGAGAATCGCTGGCACTACACTTTCGCCCATCGCTTCTATCCCGACTATTATCAGAGCTACGGACTGGGCTTCTATGAATACTTTCTGCTCTCCGAAGAGATCGGAGCCGCTCCTCTGCCCATCCTGAATTGCGGACTTTCCTGCCAGTATCAGAACGAACATCCCGAAGCTCATGTAGCCTTGTGCGACTTGGACAGCTATATTCAGGACGCACTCGACCTCATCGAGTTCGCCAACGGCGCACCCAATACCGTTTGGGGAAAATTGCGTGCCGACATGGGGCATCCCGCTCCCTTCGGCCTGAAATTCATCGGCATCGGCAATGAACAATGGGGGCCCGAATATCCCGAACGTCTCGAACTCTTCATCAAAGCCATCCGCAAAGCCCATCCCGACATACGGATCGTAGGCAGTTCGGGGCCTCATTCCGAAGGCAAGGATTTCGACTACCTCTGGCCGGAAATGAAACGCCTGAAAGCCGATTTGGTGGACGAACACTTCTACCGTCCCGAATCTTGGTTCCTGAGTCAAGGCGCACGCTACGACAACTACGACCGCAAAGGCCCGAAAGTTTTCGCCGGCGAGTATGCCTGCCACGGCAAAGGGAAAAAGTGGAATCATTTCAATGCCGCGCTGCTCGAAGCCGCTTTCATGACGGGACTCGAACGCAATGCCGATGTGGTGCACATGGCCACTTACGCCCCGCTCTTCGCTCATGTGGAAGGATGGCAATGGCGTCCGGACATGATCTGGTTCGACAACCTGAACTCCGTCCGCACGGCGAGCTATCATGTGCAGCAACTTTTTGCCCACAACAAGGGCACGAACGTACTGCCGCTCACCATGAACAAAAAGCCGGTGACCGGAGCCGACGGACAGAACGGACTTTTCGCCAGTGCCGCATACGACAAGGAGAAGAAAGAGTTCATCGTGAAAGTGGTCAACACTTCCGATGCCGAACAGCCGATAACGCTGAAGTTCGAAGGATTGAAGAAGAAGGATGTACTGACTTCCGGACGCCGCATTACGCTGCACTCGGCCGATACCGATGCGGAGAATACTTTGGAACGGCCGTTCGCCATCGTTCCGCAGGAAGAAGCGGCAGAGATCGACGGGCATACGCTCCGCACCTCGATCGGAGCCAAGACACTGACCATCTATAAATGGACGAAGCAATGAATAACAGGGTTGGTTTGATCATCGTGTCTTTTGTGCTGGCGGCTCTCAACAGCCTGCCGGCGCAGAACGACACCACATTCACGGCAACGGGCAATCCCATCATCCGCCACAAATACACGGCCGATCCGTCTGCAATGGTGTACAAGGACAGGATGTATATCTATGCCGGACGCGACGAATGTCCTCCTCCGCATCAGCACTATGTGATGCACGAATGGAACGTGTTTTCTTCATCCGACCTCAAGACATGGACCGAGCACCCCGTTCCCTTGCGGGCCAAAGACTTTGCATGGGCAAAAGGCGATGCTTGGGCAGCGCAAGTCATCGAACGTGAAGGGAAGTTCTACTGGTACGTCACCGTGGAGCATGCCGGCATACCCGGGAAAGCCATCGGCGTGGCTGTGGCCGACTCTCCCACAGGGCCTTTCCGCGACGCGCGCGGTTCGGCTTTGGTGAGCAATGACATGACGACGAAATACACCTCGATCAGTTGGGACGACATCGACCCGACTGTCTATATCGACGACAACGGACAAGCCTATCTTTTTTGGGGAAACACGCAGTGTTACTGCGCCAAGCTGAAAAAGAACATGATTGAACTGGATGGCCCCATTATGCCCGTCGACCTGCCTCGCTTCACCGAAGCGCCTTGGTTGCACAAGCGGGGAGAATGGTATTATCTGTCTTATGCCTCGGAATTTCCGGAGAAAATCTGTTACGCCATGAGCCGGAGCCTCGATGGGCCGTGGGAATACAAAGGCATACTTAACGAACTGGCAGGCAACTCGAATACGAACCATCAGTCCATTGTCGAATATCGGGGGAACTGGTATTTCATCTACCACAATGGAGGAGCCGATGTGCATGGCGGCAGCTTCCGTCGCTCGGTCTGCATCGACCGCCTGCACTACAACCCCGACGGCACGATGAAACGCATACAGATGACGAGCGAAGGCGTGCAGTAAATCCCCCTTCCGCCGCGTTTATCCCGAGAAGGCCGCCCTTGCGACGGAAGAAGGCTTTCCTCATATTCCCGAATATGCGATGCTCGCATCTGAATCAAACGATGTTCAGACGCGGGCATCGACCTTTTCATCTATGTTGCTTTATTCTTTCGCTTGTTTTCTCCGTAATGTTTTTCCGCCAAACCAAATGAGTACGAGCATTCCTGCCAGCAATAATCCCAACGAGGCGTAAGCAATGGTTTCGGTGACGTGAAGACTTTGCGGATCGAAGCGCATTTCGATGCGATGCTGTCCCGCCGGCACGTACATGGCGCGCAAAATGTAATCGGCACGAGCTATGGGAGCGGGAGTACCGTCGATGGTGGCTTGCCAGCCGGGATAGAAGATTTCCGAAAATACCGCCACACCGTCTTCCGCCGAAGAAGTTTCGTAAACCAGACGATTCGGTTCGTAACTCACCAGACGAATATCCGCCGCCGATTGGCGATGACCGGAAGCCGCTTTCAAGTCTTCCTTGAAACGATTGTCTACCACTGCCGTCTCCTCTGGGCGGATTTCAAACAGCGCGTTCATCTCTTCGTTGGCGTTGCTCACGTATTGCACACGATCGACAAACCACGCATTGCCGTAGGCATAAGGATTCTTCACGGGCACTGTCCGACCTTGTTCGACGGGGAAGATGAAGTACTTCGTGTTGAGCATGTTCAGCACGCGGAAAGCCGATCCGTCTACGCTGTCCATGACGCCGCCTGCCTGCGCAATGGCCTGATAGGCCCTTTGCATTTCGGGAGAGATGTGCATTTCTATCATCTCCTGATAGCGACGGAGCTTGGCCGCATGATAGCCTCCCACGCTCTTATGCCAATAGGACGTTCCGTTTTCGTTGAACGTGTTGGTGGCAAAGTTCAGCACCCGATAATCCAAGTCGGTGTCCTGCAAGATGAGTTGATCGGTCTTGGTTTGCCGGAAAGTATCGACGCGCTGCGACTTCGGGACGAATTCTTCGTCCGAGAGGTAACGCTTGTTCACGCTCCACATATCGACCAGACAGAGCAGGGTAACGCCAAGCACCGTCCACGTGGCTTTCAAGCGTCCCCGCACGAAGAGGAACAGCAACAGACAGCCTGCCGCCACGATGAAGAAACTACGCCATGCGTCGGCTGTGACGATGGCCATGCGCATCTCTCTGAGGTTGGACAGAAGATCGGGTAAGGACAATCCGCTGCCCGGTATGCCCTTTTGCAAAGCGGCCATTTCCTGTGCAGGCACATAGTCGGAGAACACGGCACCCGGAGCGATGGCCAGCAGCAGAGCCACACCCGCCGTGAGCGTCGTGCTGACAATAAGCGCGGTGCGGCTTTCCCTGCCCTTCAGCAGCTCGGGATGTGTCAATATCTCCTTCAGGGCGAGAACAGCCAGCAGAGGGATGGTGAACTCTGCAATGACAAGGATGGAGGATACGGCACGGAACTTATTGTACATCGGCACGTAGTCGATGAAAAAGTCCGTGAGCGACATGAAATGATGCCCCCACGACAGGGTTACCGAGAACAACGTGGCGCCAATCAACGCCCACTTCAGCGGCCCTTTCACAATGAAACATCCCAGCAAAAAGAGGAAAAGCACGAAAGCACCTACATAAACGGGGCCCGCCGTCATCGGCTGTTCGCCGAAGTACTGCGTCAGCTGCGCATAAAGCCCGATTTTCCGGTATTGCAAATCGACTTTTTTCATCGCCGTTGCGCTCTTTTCCAAAGGCACGGAAGCTCCGCCTTTCACATTGGGAACCAAAAAAGTAAGCGTTTCGCCGATGCCGTAGCTCCACTGCGTGATGTAGTCGCGTTCCAACCCGCTGCCCGTATCGGTGGATGCTTTGCTTTCCAACTTCAGTTCGCTCGGCCCGCGCATGGTTTCCTTGCTATACTGCCATGTGTGATACAGATTCGAGAGGTTGGCGCATACGCCGATAAGCCCGGCCACCAGCAACACCCCGCTTGCCTTGAAGAAATGGGGCAGTTCACGCTTGCGCCACGACTCTTCGAAGAAAGCCGCCACGAAGAAAAGAATCACGAAGAAGAAGTAGTAGCTCATCTGAATGTGATTCGAGCGTATCTGCAAGGCGACAAACAGCGCCGTCACCACCCCGCCGAGCAGATATTGCTTGCGGTATGCCCAGACGATGCCCGCCATCGTGGGGGGGATATAGGCCAGCGTGATGAACTTCCAGATATGTCCGGCCGATATGAGGATGAAGAAATAGGAGGAGAATGCCCAAACGATGCCTCCGAGGGTGGCCGGCAACGCCGACAGCCCCATGGCGCGCATCAGCAGGTAGAAGCCGAGCATCATGATGAAGGTCAGCATCACGTAATCGGGGAGGAAAAGGCGATAGGCTTTCTCCACCCATTCGAGCGGACGGCCCGAGTCGTAACTGGGCGACATCTGATAGGTAGGCATACCGCCGAACAAGGCATTTGTCCAGCGTGTGCGTTCGCCCGTGCGCTTCAGATACTCCTGCGCTTCATGTCCGGCGCCTACGCCGGCCGAAGAGTCATGCTGAAACAGGATGCGTCCTTCGATATTGGCCGGAAAGAAATAGGCGAAGGACAGAACGACGAACGTGATGATGGCGATAAGATCGGGAAGCAGTCGTTTCATGAGCAATGAATGAAAAGATGATTAGTACCGGTAATGATCGGCTTTATAGGGGCCGTCGACAGACACACCGATGTAGTCGGCCTGTTCGGGCGTGAGCCGGGTGAGCTTTACGCCGATCTTTTCGAGATGCAGGCGCGCCACTTCTTCGTCCAGATGCTTGGGCAGACGATACACATCGGTTTCGTAGCGTTTGCCGTAGAGTTCGATCTGCGCGAGGGTCTGATTGGTGAAGGAGTTGCTCATCACGAACGAGGGATGACCCGTGGCACAACCCAGATTGACCAGCCGCCCGTCGGCAAGCAGGATGATGCTGTGCCCGTCGGGGAAGAAATAGCGGTCGACCTGAGGTTTGATGTTGACGCGACGTATGCCCCGATAGCGTTTCAACGCCTCGACTTGGATTTCGTTGTCGAAGTGTCCGATATTGCACACAATGGCCTGATCCTTCATACGTTCCATGTGATCGATGCGGATGATGTCGATGTTGCCCGTTGTCGTCACGAAGATATTGCCTTCGGCGCAGGCTTCGTCCATCGTGACCACTTCAAAGCCTTCCATTGCGGCTTGCAGGGCACAAATGGGGTCGATTTCGGTCACCATCACGCGCGCGCCGTAGGAGCGCATGGAGTGCGCGCAACCCTTCCCCACATCACCGTATCCGCAGACCACCACCACCTTGCCGGCAATCATCACGTCGGTAGCGCGTTTGATTCCGTCGGCCAGCGATTCGCGGCAGCCGTAGAGATTATCGAACTTCGATTTCGTGACCGAATCATTCACGTTGAATGCCGGGAACAGCAGTTTGCCTTCTTCCTTCATCCGGTAAAGGCGGTGCACACCGGTGGTGGTTTCTTCCGATACGCCGCGCACCTCGGTCGCCACGCGATGCCAGCGTTGCGGATCTTCGGCGAGCACCCGTTTCAGTATCGCGTTCAGTTCGCGCTCGTCTTCGGCTTGAACCTCTTTGTCGAGCACGCGAGGATCGTTTTCGGCTTCATGGCCGAGGTGTATCATCATCGTGGCGTCGCCTCCGTCGTCGACGATCACGTTGGGGCCTTTGCCTCCCCCGAAGCTGAGCGCCTGCAATGTGCACCACCAGTAGTCGGCCAGCGTTTCGCCCTTCCAGGCAAACACGGGTATGCCTGCTGCGGCTATGGCCGCGGCGGCGTGATCTTGCGTGGAGTAGATATTGCACGAGCACCAGCGCACCTCCGCTCCCAGAGCGGCGAGCGTCTCGATGAGCACGGCGGTCTGGATGGTCATGTGAAGCGACCCCATGATGCGCGCACCTTTCAGCGGACGGGTTTCTCCATACTTTTCGCGAAGAGCCATCAGGCCGGGCATTTCTTTTTCTGCCAGTTCGATTTCTTTCCGACCGAACTCGGCCAGATTGATGTCTGCCACCTTATAGGGCAGGATAGAGAAGAGTTCTTTAGACATTGTATGCTATGTTTTTTTATAATAGATGCCGACAAAGATAGAAAAAAATAGTGATTGGCGATGAGCGATTGACGAACGATGAGCATACCGGGCCTCATCTGTCGACGGATGATTCAGGCCGACGCGAACGTTTACGCCTCTTGTAAGCATTTCGGAACCCCGATTTTGTCGGACTATTTTACCAAACCCCCTCTTCTCCCGATGGGCGATCTTTCGAGACAACGAAAAATTTTGTCGATTTTTGAATCCTTCGATTCGTTGTGTTTAAACAAAATCGGGGTCGTTTTTGCATAAAAAATTTTTTCGTTTTTCGAAAACGGGGAATACGCCGTTGAAACGGAAATTCTCCGTTTTTTCAACAAAAAAGGCTGCAAAATCCCGTAAGATTTGCAGCCTTTATGCTTTAAAAGCCCCCTTCTCATCCTCCGTTTATGCGGAGGAAAAGGATGTTTTGTATTCTTTTATTACCGTATGGAGAGTGATTTTCATTCCTTTTTTTCATTTCTTGCAGCGAAGATACAAAAATAAAACGGAAAACGAGGGAGGCGGAAGACGATACAGAAATGCTCCACACCTTAAAAATGGTGTGAAGAACACGCCTTCGTGTCTGTTTTTCCACCTTTCAAGTCCATTTGTCCACCTCATTCCTGAACCCGATTCTTATTTTTGCCGCACTACACAGCGAGTAGACCATTATCATGTTAAACCCACATTCATCTGTATTATGAAGACAAGAAAACAACCGCTACGGTTCATTCTGCTTCCGGCATTGCTCTGCCTGCATGCCTGTCAGGATTGGGGAGAGACCGACCCGCCGGCAGGAAACCAAATCTATCCTCATCTGGAGCAGGTGGCGGAGCTGAATTTCAACGAAGAACTCATTCCGCAAGACGTGCAGGCCTTTGCGTTCGACGGCGGCAAGGTTCCCACCCTCGTTCAAGACGACACGCGCGGACAGGTGCTGCGCATGGAGCGCGGATATGCCCGCCTCTTCAATCCGCTGAATGCCGTCAAGGTGCAAAACGGCGTGTCGCTCACCCTTTGGGTAAAGACCGACGCGCCCCCGGCGGGCGAAGGACAGGACCTGACTTCGGCCCTGTTCTCCTTCAGGAACGAAAATCACACGCAACGCCTCTTTTTCACGGCCAACGGATGGCTGCGTTACGAAGGCGTGGACGGTACGTATGAAGACAACAATCCCGAAACCGGACGAACAGGACTGATGACCGACGGCGAATGGCACTATTTGGCCATAGCGGTGACGAAAACCGGCTATTTTGTCTACGTCGACGGGCTGAAAAAGATAGAAAAGGAGATCACGGCCTTCGATTTTGCCAAAATCGTGCGCTTCATGGCCTCCGTACCTTATATTTATATAGGCGATGGAGGCGATACGCGCCTCAGCGGACTTTCGGTGGACGATGTGCGCATCTTCCGCAACACCATCACCGACAAGCAAACCGCCTTGCCGAGTTCCGGAAGCGGCGAAGAGGAAACGGACACGGACTCTTATTTCACGATAGGCGCGGACGACTTCTCCACCGGATTCTGGAGTGCCTTCACCGATGTCCTTTCGGCCGAAGGCGACTGCGAATTCCGCTACCGGTTCTACAACTATACGAACGGCGCGAATAATTGGAACAACTACATCGTGGTGTTGACCAACGGAAAAGCCTTCGGGCAGACCGGATACAAGGAATACCTCGTTCTCCGCGCCGACGCTTTCGGTTGGGGCGACTACTGGACGGCGGCCAACATGCAATCCACCTTCGACTGGAACACGTATAAGACCGACATGCAAGGCGCATTCGTAGACCTGAGCGTTCGACGCACCGGTACGCGAATCGACATCAAGGCCACGATTACGAAGGCCGACGGAAACGTGATGGAAAGCACCTACCACTACGAAGGTGCAACGACCGAAACCCTCGGAACCTTCCTCACGCTGGAAAACGCTTACCTGAAAATCAGCAAGACACGCACCTCGGTGGGCAAATCCTTCCTTGAAGGAAGCTATCGCGTGGGCGAATCCGACTTCAGCAGCGGATGGTGGACAGCATTTTCCGGTTACAGCAAGATCGGCGGAAACGGAGCGTTCCAATACCTGTTCCGAAACCGCAGCAACAAACTCAACAACTGGAACAACTGGGTACTCATACTGACGAACAACAAGGAAAGAGGGGCCGCAGGCTACGTCGAGTACATGGCGCTTCGGGCCGACGCCTTCGGCTGGGGCGACTATTACAAGGCCGAAAACCTTTCGCACGACTTCAATTTCGAAACCTTCAGGGAAGATATGGACAAGTCGCTCGTCAACCTCATCGTGAAGCGGAAAAACGACAGGCTCGACATCACGGCCACAATCACCAAAGCCGACGGTTCGACCATGCATCAGACCTACTTTTACGACGGATTCCCCGCCGGAGGCGATCTCGGCATGTTCCTCACGGTCGAAGGCGGCTACCTCGACATACTTTCCGAAGCCATTTTACCCTTCATCGATCAACCCTAACAATTACCCGACATGAAAGAAAAACACTTCCCGGTCACCGTTGTCCGCAATTTCGCCTTGCGGATGCTGCTGACCGCCTGCCTCACGCTCGCCGCTCAATGGACATGGGCACAGAGCACAACCATCGGCGGCAGAATAGTCGACACGAAAGGCGAAGCCGCCATCGGCGCCAGCATTCTCGAAAAAGGCACGACGAACGGAACCGTGACCGATCTCGACGGACGCTTCACCCTGACCGTCGGGGCGGGAGCAGTATTGCGAATCAGCTACGTGGGCTATAAGCCGAAGGAGATTGTCGTCGGTACGCAGACCCGCCTCTCGATTACGCTCGAAGAAGACACCGAGGTGCTCGACGAAGTGGTGGTCGTGGGCTACGGCGCGCAAAAGAAAGAGAGCGTCGTGGGAGCCATATCGCAGGTTTCCGCCAAGGAACTGCTCAAATCGCCTGCCGCCAACATCTCGCAAGCCATTGCCGGCAAGATTTCCGGCGTCATCACCTCGCAGACATCCGGTGCGCCGGGAGCCGACGACATGAAGATTTATATCCGCGGACGGGCATCGTTTGCCGGAGACAACCAGCCGCTCATACTTGTCGACGGCGTGGAGCGCGATTTCTCGCAGATAGCCCCCGACGACATCGAGAGCATATCGACGCTGAAAGACGCATCGGCCACCGCCGTCTACGGTGTGCGCGGAGCCAACGGCGTGATGCTCATCACCACCAAACGCGGGAAGGAACAAAAACCCTCCGTAAGCCTCACGGCAAACTGGCAGATACAGTCGCCCACACGAGGAAACACGTTTCTGAATGCCTACGAATCGGTCTTACTGCTCGAAGAGGCGCTCAAGAACGATAATCTGCCTTCGCAATACGACGCATCCGATGTCGAGATGTTCCGTCGCTCCTCTTCCGGACAGCTGACCGGCGTCGATGCCCTCCTCTACCCCGACGTCGACTGGTACGGCACGGTACTCCGGTCGACCGCCCCGGCCCAACGCTACAACGTCAATGTGCAGGGCGGCACGAAACGGATGCGCTACTTCGCCTCGGCCGAGTATTACAATCAGCAGGGACTGTTCCGCAACTTCAGCACCGACGAGTACGGCAACAAGTCGAATACGAGCTTCGAGCGATTTGCTTTCCGTGCCAATCTGGACTTCCTGCTGAGCCGCTCGCTTACGGCTTCGGTCAACTTCGGCACTCGTTTTGAAGAACGTCACGGGCCGAACGCAAACGAGGCCTACGACGGCACGTACAGCGAAACGTTCTACGAAATCAACCACACGCCGGGATGGCTGTTCCCGGTGGCCTACACCGTCGGCGAAGGCGAGGAACAACAGACGCTGTATGCCGGAAGTTCGCAGTATCAGAACAACATCGTGGCACGCCTTGCCAAAGCCGGCTTCCGCAAGGCCACGAACACGATCAATGAAACGAACTTCATCGTCGATTACAAGATGGACTGGCTCACACCGGGACTGGGCACCAAGGCGATGGTCTCATTCGACTATGACGCACAGTACATACGGGCTTTCAGCGCCAATTTCGCGACCTATGAGCTCAACGACCGGGCTCATTTCCACTCCATCGATGCCTACAACCGCTTCAATACGGATACCGAACTCGCGTATCTCGGCGACAATCAGACCACAAGCTATAAACTCTATCTGGAATGGCAACTGAATTGGGCACAACGTTTCGGGAAACACGACTGGACGGCCATGATACTCTACAATCAGAACGATCGCCGCTATCAGGCCGAACTGGCCGAGCGTTATCAGGGACTTGTCGGGCGTGCCACCTACGGTTATGACGACCGCTACCTGGCCGAAATCAACTTCGGGTATAACGGCTCGGAAAATTTCATGCGAGGCCGGCGTTTCGGGTTCTTTCCTTCGTTCTCATTGGGATGGAGAATCAGCAACGAAGCATTCATGAAGGGTATGCAAAGCTGGCTGAACAACCTGAAACTACGTGCTTCTTACGGCCAGGTGGGCAATGACGTGTATAAAGTCAACGGCGTGAAGCAACGCTTCCTCTATCAAGCCGTATGGACACAAACCGCCAATGCTTACCGGTTCGGCACAACCGGCTATACGGGCATCTACGAGAGTCAGTATCCCAACTATGCGGTGACGTGGGAACGTGCGCATAAATACAACTTCGGCGTGGAGTTCGGACTGTGGAACGGCTTGCTGAACGGTACCATCGATCTTTTCCACGAGCGTCGCGACAACATCCTGACACCTTACCTTACACGTCCGCAATGGCTAGGCGTAAATATGGCGGCCGGCAATCTGGGGAAGACCAAAAACCGGGGATATGAGATCGAACTGAAGCATGCTCATCGCCTCGGAAAGGACTTCGGCTATCAAGTGGGATTCACCTTCTCGCATGCCCGCAACGAAATCATCGATAAAGACGAGCCTGCCGGAATGACTGCCTATCGCAAAACCGAAGGACATCCCATCAACCAATATTTCGGACTCATTGCCGACGGATACATCACGGCATCGGACATCGCCGGCGGACAGTTGCCCGTATCCACCTTCGGAACCGTGCAGGCAGGAGACTTGAAGTATCGCGACATGAATGGCGACGGCTTTATCGACAACCGCGACGAAACATTCATCGGCTATAGCGATGTTCCCGAAAACACCTTTGCGCTGACGTTGGGCTGCGATTACAAAGGCTTCGGACTCAGTCTGATGTTTCAGGGTGTCGGTCACGTATCCCGCTATTACGATGCCGAAGCCATGTTCGC
>JBHAEN010000115.1:0-4189 GCA_041855645.1 Bacteroides sp.
ACATAAGTGTCGCCGTTCTTTTCTCTTGTCTGCGCTTTGGCAACGCTGACCGAATCCCGACGTCCGTTGTCGGCAATCAGCATGTATTGATTGCCGGCCATCACGGCACGATTACCTTTACCGTCCGTCATTTCCGTTTCGGGTAACAGGCGATAGTCGACATTGACCACCCACATATAGTTGAGTGTCCCCCTGTCCAGATAATTGATGATGGTTATCACCATAATCAAGCCGATAACTACCCATCTTAGTCCCTTCACTTTCATCGGATTAAAGATTTAAGAAGTCCGCCCGTACGGGGCTGAATGTATCGATCAAAGTACCGGGTTCCAAACAGACGCATCCGTGACATTCGTCGGGTGCCACATAGAAACCGTCGCCTGCGGAAAGAATCTCTGTCTTGCCGCCGATGGTCAATTCAAACTTGCCACTCACCACATAAGTGGCCTGGCTGTGGTAATGCTCGTGCATCGTACCTACCGCACCTTTGTCAAAGTTCACCTTAACCATCATCAACTGACCGTCGTACGCCATGATCTGACGATTAATTCCGGGTGCCGGATTTTCCCACTTCAAATCTTTTGCAAACTGAAAAGTTTCACTGCATGTTTTCATATTTCTATTTTATAGGGTTTATTCCATTGAATTCAATGAGTCCGTAAAAACTCCGCAACGACCGTTCCATGCGTAATTCACACCTCCAACAGTCAAGCGATGTTCATTCTCTTTGTTCACTTCCGTGTTACTGAGGCAAAGCACAAGGGTATGCGCGCCTTTGTAAGTGGCCTTGACAACGGTATAATCCTTTGTGTCCATCACGACTTTCACCGCTTCACAAGACGAAATCATGTTGGAGGAGGTTTCTTTCACGACATCATAATTGCCGTGAGTCTCGATGGATGTGGCGAATGTGTGTTTACTCTTCCCTTTCTCCCTGACAAGAAACGCCGTCTCGTTTCTCAGGTTGAAATCCGGATCATTGGCTCCCAAACGAAGTATTTTCAACTCTGTCTGAGGAGTCGTAGCCGTACTGATGGTATAAAGACGATTCCCTTTGAAGAACGTAAAACAGGACGTTTCTTTATCCTCATTCTGTCCCCTGGCCTCCACCCAAAGGTGTTCGTACCCATTCTTCGTTCCAAGTGTGTTCAATTCGCCGCCTGCCTTGGTATAAGGAAAGTTCAGTGAAACGAAATGTCCGTTGTACCACAGCGGATAATCGTATTGATGCTCCTTCTCGGAGTCGGCCTGCAACACGTCCAATATCACGGGAAACTGCAAGAATGGAACGGTAACATAGGCCACTGTGCGTTTCATTTCCACACCGGGATAGGCATTGACGTCCTTCGCCACCACCACTTGGAAGTTTTTTCCGTCGAAATCACTGTAAACAATGTCCGAATGGTAATGGGAAGAAACATTGATGTCTCCGTTAAAATTCGAGGTTTCATCCACAACCAATGTGTTGTGCGCAATGGTCTGTTTAGCGAACGATTGATTTTCGGCTGTATAATGTCCCTTATGTTTGGCTTCGATGTTGAGAAAACGGGAAGCCCCGTAATCAGTCAGAATCTCGTTTCCGTTATCATAGTAGGCCAGAGTGAGTTTGTCAAAATGTCCGTGACTCAAGCCGTGAGATGTGGCTTTCAACGTCAATGCACTATTCAGGCTCGGATCTGTCGAACGAATCACGGCAACCCCGCCTTCATCGCCTTTACGCCCGTCACGAAACACACTGCTGCGATAAACTATCGGCGTGGCTTCTCCACGGGCGATGTCACGAGCCACCCGGAAGCCGGCGATGGTGGGCAGGAAAGTGTGCTGATAATCATTCACCACAGTCAAGAGGGATTTATCCGACGGATTGGCCGAGTATAAAATGTTCACCGCATACACCAGTTCCTGAGCGGACAGACCTTTCTGCAAGGCATCGTTGAAATGGAAGAACTCACCGCCGTAAGACAACTGCACCAATGTGGAAATTGCCTTTGAGAGTATGCCGTCACGATATTTGAATATCTCCAGTTCGGGCATCCTGTTCGCTATACATTGGGCGAAGATTACGAAAGGCCAGATGGCGTAACGTTGATAGTAAGCTCCTTCCGTAAAATAACCGTCGGGCGAGAAGAGATAGTCCATCTGGCGGATGAATCCTCCCCGTTTTCCGGTTTCGTCGGAACCATACAAAGCCTTCTTCACCCAGTCTTCCCGGTTCATGGTAAGGCCAATCATACCGACAGCAGCCGTAGCCCATGTGGCATGATTGTGCATTCTATTGAAGGTCTTATTATTCGCATGGTTATCGCCCATGCCATCCATGATGAAGTTCGCCATCGGGACAAACAGGTTCTTCTCAATAGCGTCGCGTTGCTTGGCAGAGAGTGTATGATAAATACAATCATAAGCTACCGCCGTATGTACCAGCCATACGCATTCATTCAGTGTTTGCCAGAACAAGCGACCGGGAACAGGCGATAACTGTACGGGATGAAAGCCTAACGTAGGATACAAGGAGGCATAAGCTTCCAGCATATCCGCCACATGGCGGGCATATTTCTTGTCGCCGGTCAACTGATAAGCGATGCCGCAATGGAACATGGCATAATAGTTCGACTTATGCTGTTCGTGCCCTACTCCACCTCCGCCATCCATAGGAACCGGAACGGATATCGGAGCATTTACCGCCGCATCGGCCGCACCGATAACTTCCGAAAGCGTCTTGTCGAATGCGGGTACCGTAGCTCTCCCGCGCTTAACCTCGTCCACTTCGCTCTGTGTGAAAAGAAGAGATGGATGTTGAGCATGAGAAAGCAGGTATCCACCCCAAGCCATGAAGAGACCAATTAAGTATTTTTTCATCTTGTCTTATTTTCTAAAGTAGTGTTTATTCCTCCTTTGATCAATCCGATGGAGAGTTTCTCCAATTCACTGTCCGGTGCCGGAACATAGTCGTGGGCTCCCGCATTGACATACACAGGACGGATAGTGTACATCTCTCCTTGTATCGCCCGGGAAGTGGTCGTTACAATCCGTCCCGAATTCCACAGGTTGCAATCGGCGATGTGCACTTTCTCCCATGTCGCTTCGTCCAGACGAATGGCCGCTCCGCCGCGTCCGCTATGGTCGAAATTACAATTCTCCACCGTCAGAACTTGAGGACCAATCAAACGCATCACGCTTCCACGCTCTTTGTTGCAACAATCCACGAAATTACAATGTCGGATGGTAACGTAGGGTCCGGCCGTACTCTCATCGCTTCCTCCGCGATAAATATTGATGGGCAATCCCAACAAATGATAGAACGAACAGTTCTCGATCAGCATATCATCTGCATTGTAACGACCTGTATCCTCTCTCTCGGCCGCATAGTTGATGGCGTCTCCGGACAAATCGCGGAAAAAACAATTTCTGATGATCACTTGCTTGGCAAAAGTGGACTTCATACCCTTAATGGCAAAGAAGCCGCCTTCTCCAAAATTCCGGAACTCACAACCGTCTACGGTCAAAACATAAGGTTGTATCATGTCCGGGGCTGTAGAGATTCCCGCCTCGGCCAATGCTTTGCCAGACTCCGGCACTCCGTCGAACACGATGTTTTCAATGATCAATTCACCGCCGTCGGCCACAGTCACCATATTGTCCGGCTTGTCTCCGTTGAAACGAACAATCGGTTTATCGGTGACGTCGGCTGCGCGAATCGTCAATGGCTTATCCACAAGTATGGCACTCCGGATGGGGTAGGTACCTTTTTCAAGGAGAACTATTCCGCCCGGTTCCGCCGCACGAATAATTTCCGACAGATTAACCCCGGGGGACACCTTATATTCTTTATGATCCCTCGTCAACGGATCTACCCCCTTGTTTCCGAACCAGGAAGCACCCTTATCCTTACGTATGCGGGCATCATCCGGCAATGAAGGAATTTTTATCTTCTCCGTAGTGAATTCCGACCCCGAATAATTCTTCGCCAATTGCACCTTATTGCCTTGGAAGTGAATACCCGATACATCGTCAATGGCGATATAAGGCTGATCCAGTTTTTTATTCAGTATGAAATTGTCGGTGAAAGTTACATTCACAGGAGCAAGAATACGTTCCATATCCTTACCGGTACCAAACTCGATATGTGCGCAATTGATGAAAATATTCCGATACATCTTTACATCAACAACCTGACAATACCGGTTAG
>JBHAEN010000116.1:0-8816 GCA_041855645.1 Bacteroides sp.
GTTGTGGGCAATGGTAAATTCCGTGTTTCCTACGGTGAAATCGGCAATCAGGCCATCGGCGACTATATGTTTATTCCGGTAATAAACAATTATACGGGAATAAATAAGGGCGTGTACTGGTTGGACGGCAGCGGAACGAAAGTAACCATGTACGATATGCCTACATTGGTGTCGTCGACATTGAAATGGGAGCGTATCCAAACACTCGATTTCGGGATGGATCTGGGATTGTTGAATAATGAACTGAACATTTCGTTCGACTGGTATCAGCGCACCACGAAAGACATGTTGGCCCCCAGCAGAACGCTTCCTCAGGTATTGGGTGCCAGCGCGCCGAGAGTGAACGCCGGAACGTTGAGAACCCGCGGTTGGGAACTCAGCCTGGATTGGCGCCACACGTTCAAAGAAGTCAACGTGTATGCGAATGCCAGCATCGGCGACTTCAAAACCGTGATTACGAAATGGGATAACGACGCCAAGCTGCTGAACCAGAATTATAGCGGCAAGGTATATGGCGACATCTGGGGATTTGAAACAGACCGTCTGTTGACTGCGGACGACTTTAATGCCGACGGCACTTACAAAACCGGCATCGCGAGCCAGAAGTCGTTGGAACAAGACGGATTCGTCTTTGGTCCCGGCGATATCAAATTCAAGGATTTGAACGGTGACGGAGTGATCAACGGAGGAGCCGGAACCGCGGATGATCATGGAGACCTGAAAGTAATCGGCAACACAACTCCTCGCTATCAGTATAGTTTCCGTCTGGGAGCCACATGGAAAGGGTTCGACATCGATGCCTTCTTCCAAGGCGTGGGAAAACGCGATGTGTGGACAACCAGTTCGTTTGTGATTCCGATGTCTCGCGGTGCTGATGCAATCTATGCCAACCAAACCGATTATTGGAGCGAAACGAATAAAAATGCGAGCGCTTTTTATCCGCGGATGTGGCCGGG
This sequence comes from Bacteroides sp., assembly GCA_041855645.1. Classification (GTDB taxonomy): domain Bacteria; phylum Bacteroidota; class Bacteroidia; order Bacteroidales; family Bacteroidaceae; genus Bacteroides. Next base: position 957 of record JBHAEN010000116.1, read on the forward strand.
CAATAATGCCAAGGGAACGATTTCCGTGCTGGAAAGCGGTAATCACAACTTCTATCCGCAAAGCCGTTATCTGGTCAATATGGCTTATCTCCGTTTCAAGAATCTGACCATCGGCTATACACTGCCCAAAGAATTGACGCGTAAAGCCTATATGGACAAAGTGCGTGCCTACTTCAGCGCAGGAAACATCTGTGAGTTGATCAACAAGAGCAATGCTCCCGTCGACCCGGAAGTCAATGCCTCTGAAGTGAAAGATCATGCTCATGGCACTTGGGGACGCATCGATCCCATGTATCGCACAGTGTCATTCGGTTTGCAGGTCACTTTCTAATACATCGTTCATTATTAAATTAAAGAATAGTCTATGAAAAGAATCAATTATATAATCGGGCTAATCATGCTGTCGCCGGTTGTCTTGAGCAGTTGTGACGGTATTCTCGATAAAGGTCCGTTGGATAAGTTTACGAACGGCAATTTCTGGACCAATGCGAGCAATGTGGAGGGGTATGCCAATGCTTTCTACAACGAATTTACCGGCTATGGAAACGGTAACAGCTATGGTCTGTTTTACTTTAAAACCCTCTCGGACGATCAGGCGGGCAATGCTTTTGCCGATTGGACACAATTGGATAATCTGACGGAGAACTCCACATGGAGAGACAGCTACATCGAAATCCGTCGCGCCAACATCATGTTGGAAAACACGCCCAAGATAGAGGGTACGGAAGCGGTGAAAAACCACTGGATGGGAGTGGCTCGTCTGATGCGGGCTTATCAATATTACAAGCTGGTGCGTATGTTCGGCGACGTGCCTTACACGGCAAATTCATTGGACATCAATGACGAAGGTGTCCTGTATGGTCCGCGTACCAACCGGGATGAGGTAATGGATAAGGTCTTGGAAGATCTGGAGTTTGCAGTGGCCAATATTAACGATGTCACCTCTAAAATAACATGGAGCCGCTCAATGGCCAATGCCCTTAAAGCCGATATCTGCCTGTATGAAGGTACTTTCCGTAAATACCGCAGTGCGGCCGACGGACAGCCTGCGCCCGACGCCACCGGCGCTCAAAAGTTCCTGACGGCATGTAAAGAGGCTTGTGCCGCCGTGATGGGGAAAAGCTATGAGCTGAATTCCTCTTATCAAGGAAACTACAATTCTACGGACTTGAGCACCAACAAGGAAATGATTTTTTATAAAGCCTACAAACAAGGAACGTTGGTGCATTCCTTAATCAGCTATACTTGTTCTTCCACGCAAATGAACGGAATGACGAGAGATGCTTTCGAGGCTTATTTGTTCACGGACGGAAAGCCTTTGCGGCTGACCGGTCTCGACACCAACCTCGTTCCCCCGTTGGTAAACGGAAAGTTGTCGTTGACGGATATGTTGGCTCTGCGCGACAAACGTCTGGCAGCGACCATTGACCCGGTATTGTTGTACAACAGCAACCCGAACATGCGTTTTGACGGAGATATGGCCCAAACCTCTTCGACGGGTTACGGCGTGTGTAAGTATGACAACGGAACGATTCCGAGAGCATATCGCAATCAGACCAACAGCAATTATACGAATGCTCCCGTCTTCTGGCTTTCGGTTATCTATTTGAACTACGCAGAGGCTTGTGCCGAGCTGGGAACCATTACGCAGGACGATTTGGATAAAACGATCAACCTGCTCAAAGCACGTGCCGGATTGCCGAACTTGAGTCTTACGGTGGGCTACACCGACCCGGCCAACAATCATGGCGTCAGTGACCTGATTTGGGAAATCCGTCGTGAGCGTCGCTGCGAGTTGATGTTCGACAACTGGTTCCGTTATTGGGATTTGATTCGCTGGCATCAGTTGGACAAGCTCGATTCCACGAAATACCCGAATATTTTGTTGGGCGGAAATGTGCAAAACGATCCGAATTATGAGGGCGATCAAGTCGATAACTGGATTGACGGAAGCAAAGGAAAGACCCGTACTTATGACAAGAGGTATTATCTCTATCCTGTTCCTTCCGGACAGATCGACCTGAATAAGCAACTGCTTCCCAATAATCCCGGATGGTGATAAGGGGGTTCTTCTTCGGAAGAAAAAAGCATGATTAAACCGGGTTGGAGGTCCCCCTCTACCCTCTGATGACTTGAAACAAGAAAGGACTGGGTTTTGTGTAAGTCAAGATTCAGTCCTTTCTATCAGCAAACAATTCCGTGTGGCGATTTCGTTCCGTGTTTAGGGACCGACGCCAAAACTTATACTTGTCGAGCATGAAGCGATATGGGGCCTTTTTCCTCTTTCTCTTTTTTACCCTGATCACCTCCGACGCGCAAGAGTCGCAACGGGTGGTTTTGGGCAACGAGCAAACCGATGTCTACATCCGTATGCTCGAGGGCAAACGGATAGCCCTTTTCTCCAACCATACCGGAATGGTGGGAGATAAGCACCTGTTGGACGTGCTTCTTGAAAACGGCTTGAATGTGGTTGCCGTTTTTTCGCCCGAGCACGGTTTTCGGGGAAGTGCGGACGCGGGCGAGCATGTGGCGGGAAGCGTGGACGAAAAAACGGGCGTACCCATTCTTTCTTTGTACGACGGGAAGAACGGAAAACCCGATAAGGCCTCGATCCTGAAGTTCGACGTTCTCGTGGTGGACATTCAGGATGTGGGACTTCGTTTCTATACGTACTACATCACCATGTGTCGCCTGATGGATGCTTGTGCGGAGCATGGTCGCCGGATGTTGATACTCGATCGTCCCAATCCGAACGGGCATTATGTGGATGGTCCCATTTTGGACATGCGGTATAAATCGGGAGTGGGTTGGCTGCCGATTCCCGTTGTGCACGGAATGACGTTGGGAGAATTGGCGATGATGGTCAACGGGGAAGGCTGGCTGCCCGGTGCGCGTCGCTGCGACGTGACGGTCGTCGTCTGTAAAAACTATACGCACCGTACGCTTTATGCGCTGCCCATTCCTCCGTCGCCCAATCTGCCGAACATGAAATCGGTCTATCTCTACCCGTCCACCTGCCTGTTTGAGGCTACTCCCGTCAGTTTGGGAAGAGGAACCTCCCTGCCTTTTCAGGTTTACGGACACCCCGACATGACGGGCTATGCCTTTCGGTTTACGCCGCGAAGCATGCCCGGCGCCAAGAAGCCGCCTTTGCAGGATAGGCTGTGTTATGGGGCGGATTTGAGCAATGTCCCCGACGAAAGGATTTGGGAGCGCGGCGTCGACTTGACCTATCTTATCGACGCTTACCGCAACCTGAAGATGGGAGAACGGTTTTTCACTCCGTTTTTCGAACGCTTGGTGGGCAGAAGCTACGTCAGGAAGATGATTCTGGAGGGCAAAGAAGCCGATGAGATTAAAAAGATGTGGGCAGAAGATGTGGCTCGTTTCAAAGAACAGCGGCGTCCGTATCTGCTGTACGAAGAATAAATGCAGGTCATGTATATCCATAAAACAAAGAGTGTATGTCGCCCATAGCAGTGATTCTTACCATTTGCGGGTACTTTACTTTGCTGTTCGCCATTTCGTATGTGGCCGGCAGGAAGGCCGACAATGCCGGATTCTTTGTGGGCAATCGCCGGTCGGCATGGTATGTTGTGGCGTTCGCGATGATCGGTTCTTCGATTTCCGGCGTGACCTACATATCCGTACCGGGCATGGTGGCCGACAGCGGCTTCGGCTACTTGCAGATGGTGATGGGCTTCGTCGTCGGACAGTTTCTGATCGCTTTCGTGCTGGTTCCCCTGTTCTATCGGATGAACCTGATTTCCATCTACGGTTATCTGGAAAACCGGTTCGGGATTTCCTCGTATCGTTCGGGGGCATGGCTTTTCTTTATCTCGAAAATGTTGGGCGCATCCGTCAGGCTCTTTCTGGTATGTTTGGCTCTGCAACTGCTGGTGTTCGCCCCTTTGAATCTTCCTTTTGTTCTCAATGTGGCCGTTACGGTGGCTTTGGTGTGGCTTTACACCTTTCGCGGAGGAGTAAAGACACTCATCTGGACGGACTCTCTGAAAACTTGTTGCCTGCTCGTGTCGGTTGTGTTGTGTATAGGCTATATCGCTTCCGACTTGAATCTTTCTTTTGCCGGCATGGTGAATGCGATAGCCGACAGCGATTATTCCCGTGTGTTCTTCTTCGACGATGTGAACGACAGACAGTATTTCTTCAAACAATTCCTTGCCGGCATTTTTGTCATGATTGCCACCACCGGACTGGATCAAGACATGATGCAACGCAACCTCAGTTGTCGCAATTCGCGGGATGCGCAGAAGAATATATTCGCCAGTGCCGTACTGTCGTTTTTTGTCATCCTGCTGTTTCTGATGTTGGGCGTTCTGCTCTATCTGTTTGCCTCGACCCACGGCGTGGAGGTGACGCGAAGCGACGAACTTTTCCCGCGGATTGCCACGGGCGGATATTTCCCGATGATGCTGGGCGTTCTGTTCATCGTCGGTTTGGTGTCCTCCGCCTATTCGGCGGCCGGATCGGCACTAACCGCGCTTACCACTTCGTTTACCGTCGACATTCTCGGCACGAAAGGCAAGACGGAACACGAGGTGCTGCGGATGCGCAAGCGTGTACACATCGGCATGGCTGTCCTGATGGGGGTGGTCATTGTTGTGTTCAATCTGTTGAACGATACGAGTGTGATCAATGCCGTATACATACTTGCCAGTTATACCTACGGCCCCATTCTCGGTTTGTTCGCCTTCGGCATTTTCATGAAGCGGCCGGTTCGCGACCGTTGCATACCGCTTGTCGTCATTCTCTCGCCGATACTGTGTTTCTTGTTAGATAAAAATTCCGTGGAGTGGTTCGGCGGTTATCGGTTCAGTTACGAGCTGCTGATCATGAATGCGCTGTTCACGTTTGCGGGATTATGCCTGCTGATAACCCGAAAAAAAGGAAATGAATAGAAAAATGATAAACCACTTGTGCCGAAAGACAGGGATGACGCTTTGTCTTGCTTTCGGATTCCTTGCGACAGGATACGCCCAAGGGCTGTCCGCCGACGTTCGTGCGGCTGTCGGGGATGCGTTGAATGCCCTTGCCCGCGAAGAGTCGCTTGCGATAGGGCGTATTCGCATAGACTCTGTTTCGGTGCGGAAAAATCTGTTGCAGCTCTTCGCCAACGAGGCTTGCGCCTCCATCCCCTTTCGTGAAGACAACGTAAAGGAGGTCTACCTTCGCGTGAGGGATTTGCTCCCCTCGAAATATGCGGGCCACCGTTTGCAGTTGTGGACGCAGGGACGTCGTGTCGAAGAGCTGATTCCCTTGAATTTTCGCGGAAAGCCCGACAGGAAGACCAAACGATTCGCCCCCGAGGCAGGCAAGCCCTTGGTTACACCGTTGGCTGCGCTTCATACGCCCACGGCCGGTCTGAAAGGACGCCATATCGCCTTGTGGCCGAGTCACGGATTTTATTACGAATCGAAACTGACCCGCTGGGAGTGGCAGCGTGCCCGAATCTTTCAGACGGTGGAAGACCTCTACACGGCGGGTTATGTACTTCCGTTCCTTGCGCCCATGCTGGAAAATGCCGGGGCTCATGTGCTGTTGCCGCGCGAACGCGATGTGCGTCGTGAGGAAGTTATTGTCGACAACGACACTTGCCTGCACGGGAATTCCCGTTATGCCGAACACAACGGAGGCAGACGATGGAGCAGGGGAGCGGGATACGGGTTCGCGCATCTTCGCGAACGCTATGTCGACGGAGAAAACCCGTTCCGCGAAGGAACTTACCGCATGGTCGAAACGGTGAAGACGGGCAAAGAGAGCACCGCCGAGTGGTTGCCCGACATTCCCGTTGCCGGAGAATACGCCGTGTACGTTTCGTACCGTACGGTGGCGAACAGCACCGACGATGCGCTCTATACCGTGCACCACCGCGGCGGCACGTCATCTTTCCGTGTCAATCAGCGGATGGGAGGTGGAACGTGGATTTATTTGGGAACTTTTCCCTTCTCGTCCGGTAGCCGCGCGAGCGAAAAAATCGTATTGAGCAACCGTTCGGCCGGAGCCGGACGCATCCTTACCGCCGATGCGGTGAAGATAGGCGGAGGCATGGGGAATGTCGCCCGAAGAATCTCCGCCGAAGGAGCCACGGAGAACGTCAAAAGCTCCGACGCTTCGGCCCCTGAAGTAAGGAAGAACATTCCCGCTGCGAATTATCCGTATGAGCTGAGCGGTTATCCGCGTTTCTGCGAGGCTGCCCGGTATTGGCTGCAATGGGCAGGCATCCCCGACAGCATCTATTCCGAAAGTCGCGGGAAGAACGATTATACCGACGATTACAAAAGTCGCGGGGCATGGGTGAATTATCTTGCCGGAGGCTCTTCCGTTCATCCCGGGGGCGAAGGCCTGAATATCCCCGTCGATCTTGCTTTCGCTTTTCATACGGATGCGGGAACGACGCTCACCGACTCTCTCATCGGTACGCTGGGCATTTATCAGACGGCGGCCTACGACGGTAAATTTGCCAACGGGGCTTCGCGCTATCTTTCGCGCGACCTGACCGACCTGATTCAATCGCAGATCGTGCACGATGTTCGCGCCCTGCACGAACCCGAATGGACACGACGCGGCATGTGGAACCGCTCTTATTTCGAGGCTCGCGTTCCGCGCGTGCCCACCATGCTGTTGGAACTTTTGTCGCATCAGAACTTCGCCGACATGCGTTACGGACTCGATCCGCGTTTTCGTTTCACGGTGAGTCGTGCCATTTATAAAGGTATGCTGCGATTCATCAGCGACCAGCGCCATACACCCTATGTGGTGCAGCCGCTTCCGGTAGAGGCGATGGCCCTGCGGCGGATGGACGGAGAGCGGGTGGAACTTACGTGGCAGCCGGTGAACGATCCGCTGGAGCCGACAGCCCGTCCCGATAAATACATCGTCTACACCCGCATGGGCGGCGGGGAGTTCGATCGGGGCGTACTTGTGAGTCACAACAGCTACCGGACTTCGCTTCCCGAAGGTGTGGTGTGCAGCTATAAAGTAACGGCCGTGAACAAGGGCGGAGAGAGTTTCCCCTCGGAGATTCTTTCGGCCGGACGTGCCTCCGGTGAGCGGGGAACAGTGTTGGTTGTCAACGGCTTCGATCGCGTCAGTGCGCCCTTCGATTTCAAAGCTCCGACTCCGGCGGATACGTTGCTGGCCGGATTCCTCGACGAAATCGACCACGGAGTGCCTTATGTGAAAGACTTGAGCTATGTGGGCAAGATGAAAGAATTTCGCCGCACCGTTCCTTGGACGGATGACGACGCATCCGGTTTCGGCGACAGTTATGCCAATTATGAAACGAAAGTCATCGCGGGAAATACGTTCGATTACCCCGCCACACACGGCGAAGCCATTCTGAAGGCCGGCTACTCGTTCGTTTCCTGTAGCGACGAAGCGGTGGAGAGGGGCACGGTGAGGCTCGGCGATTATCGCCATGCCGACTTGATTCTTGGCAAGGAATACACCACGAAGATGGGACGGGAAGGAACGAAACCGCTTGCTTTCAAAACATTCGGCAAGAAGATGCAGGAGGCCGTCGCCGCCTATTGTGCTTCGGGGGGAAACCTCTTTGTGTCGGGGGCTTACGTGGGTTCAGACCTTTGGGACAACCGCTACGCCCCTTCGGAAGAAGACGACTGCCGTTTCGCTACGCAAGTGTTGAAATATAAATGGCGGGCAGGACGGGCTGCCGCAGAGGGGAAAGTGAAAAGCGTGGCTTCGCCGTTTGCCGCTTTTACCGGAAACTACACCTTTCACAACACACTGAATGAAGAAAGCTATGCGGTGGAGTCGCCCGACGCCATCGAACCCGCGGCGGAAGGAGCCTACACCATTATGCGCTACTCGGAGAACAAC
>JBHAEN010000117.1:0-4410 GCA_041855645.1 Bacteroides sp.
GGCCAAACTGGCTGCCCGTTTCTGGGATATCGACGGCGGGCGTATCACACTCGGCGGAGAAGACATTTCGCAGATAGATCCCGAGACGTTGTTGGGAAGCTATGCCATCGTTTTTCAAGACGTCTTGTTGTTCAATGCAAGCATAGCCGACAATATCCGTGTGGGTAAAAAAGACGCCACCGACGAAGAAGTGCGACGTGTAGCCCGTCTGGCACAGTGTGAAGAGTTTATCGGCCGTATGCCCGAAGGCTACGATACGCTTATCGGCGAGAACGGTGCGGCACTTTCCGGCGGCGAACGCCAACGCATTTCCATCGCCCGTGCTTTGCTGAAAGATGCCCCCATCGTGCTGCTCGACGAAGCCACCGCCAGCCTTGACGTGGAAAACGAAACCAAGATACAGGCGGCGATTTCCGAACTGATTCGGGAGAAAACCGTACTCATCATCGCCCACCGCATGCGAACGGTGGCGAAGGCTCATAAGGTTGTGGTGCTGAAAGAGGGGCGTGTCGTCGAGCAAGGCACGCCTTCCGAGCTGATGAACCTGAACGGCGAGTTTGCCCGGATGGTGGAACGACAGACGGGAAACTGATTCTTGCAGACGGCAATGGCCGGCAACAGAAAAACCTTGGTCGGAGTTTTTCAAGACTCCGGCCAAGGTTTTGGGGTAGCTTCGATCAAGGTGCTTCGACGTATCGGCCGGGAGTGTGGCTGTTGGACAAATATCACCCGGCGTGTTGCCGTTTTCGATGGATGGTCGCCCCTCTCTACAATTTTCCTTTGTGGAGTTGTGCCATGGCCTGTTCGTAGCGATTCGTCAGTTGCAGTTGATTCATGCGGCTTTGATAGATCACGGCCACGTCGGCAAAGTAGGCGATGAGGCTGATCTGTCCGCTGATGAGGCTGCGTTGCAACAATTCCAGATCATTGGCGGCACGAAACGTTTCTTCGTAAGCGTGTATGGCCTGATGCAGCGTGCGTGCCTCTTCGTAAAGCTGTTCGGTTTCCGAAAGCGTCTGCCTCTCGGCATTGCCGCGTTGCAATTCCAAGGCCTGAACCCGCGTACGTGCCGCACGGACAAGTTTCCGATTCTCGAAAATCGGTATAGAAAAACCCACGACGACACCGTTGAACGCCAGTCCCGATTCGGTGTTGCGCCGGTAACCGAGCTCCAGTTTGGGCAACCATTGCCGATGCCGAAGCGACAAGAGCTGTCGGGCCGACGCATTTTCCTTGTGCATGACGGTCATGCCGCGGTCGGTCGCCAGCACTTCGGCTTTCAGACTTTCCAAGTCGGCAGGTAACGGAGTGCCCGGAAAACTTTCGGCATCGAAGTCGACGGGCAAACCTCCGTTGAGCGTAGCCAAAGCACTCAGCCGGTTGTTGAGTTCGGCCTTATTGAGCCGGGTTTCCGTTTGCACATTCAGCACTTCGAGTCGTATTTTGTTAATCTCCAAAATATTGGCATCGCCCATTTGCATCCGCTTGTCGTAAAGCTCGGACAGAATTTGGGCATGCTTCGAACGCTCGTCGAGATACCGCTGTTGTTGGCGGAGGCAGATGATGTCGAGGCAAATCAGTTGAGCTTTGAGCAAAATCTCCTGCCGGAAGAGATCGGTGCGGCTGTCGACGGCATCGGCTCGCAAACGGTTGAGTTTTCCGCGTGAGGCGTAGACCGTGGGAAAATCAAAGCTCTGCGAAACAATCAGTTCGCCTATCGTTTCGCTCCTGTCCTTGGATCCCCACAGGTGGGCGTACGACACGGTGGGGTCGGGGAGATTGTTCTCCGCCTTGGCCTCCCACTTTTCCGCCTGAGCCATCCGGCTTTGGGCTTGCAATTCTTTGTTGTTGGCCTCGATGCTACGCAATACGCGACCGATGCTTTCTTCGGCCTTGCCGGCAGACTGACCGTGCGCGGAGAGTCCGGAAGTGAGACCGAGGATGAGGGAAATAATAACCGGTTTATACATGTTCGTTCGTTTGAGTGGATGATGAAGCAGACTCGCCTTTCGGCCGGGCAAGGCGCAAATAGACGATGGGAATGATGAATCCGTTGAGTAACGTCGAGGTTAGCAGCCCGCCCAGAATCACCTTGGCCATGGGGCTTTGTATCTCGTTTCCGGGAAGGGAACCGCTCAAGGCCAAGGGTATCAAAGCCAGCGCCGACGAAAGTGCGGTCATCAGAATGGGATTCAGCCGGTCGAGCGAACCGCGCACCACGCTGTCGCGAACACTCAGTCCTTCCGCTTTTTGCAGATGTTTATAGTGGCTGATGAGCAACATCCCGTTTCGGGTGGCGATTCCGAACAGCGAAATGAATCCGATGATGGCAGGAATGCTAATCTCTCCCGAAGTCAGCAGCAAGGCAAAGACTCCTCCGATGAGTGCCAGCGGCAGGTTAATCATGATGATGGCGGCTTCGCGGAAACTGCGAAACTCGTGATAAAGCAGCAGGAAGATGACAGCTATACTCAGTATCGACGTCAGCATCAGCATACGGCTTGCCGCCTGTTCGCTTTCAAATTGTCCGCCGTATTGCAAATGATAGTTCTCGGGCAGTTGCACTTTGACTTCTATCTCACGGCGTATGTCGTTCACGACGCTACGCAAGTCGCGTCCCGCCACGTTGGCCGAAATGACGATTTTTCGCTTCACGTCTTCGCGGTTAATGGTGTTCGGCCCTTGCGAGGAGGTGATTTCCGCCACGTAGTCGAGCGGAATCTTTCGGCCGTCGCCGGTATCGATGGTCAGGTTGTTCAACTTGTCGATTTCGTTTCGGAAATCGTCTTTCACTTTCATCGTGAGGTCGAAACTCTTGCCCTGCTCATACACTTGCGAGACGACTTTACCGGCCAAAGCCACGTCTATGAACTCCGAGAATTCCGGCAGAGTGATGCCGAAGCGTGCCAGCATTTCACGTCGCGGAACGATTTTCAGTTGCGGACGGTCGATTTGCTGTTCCACGTTCAGATCGGCCACACCTTCCACGCCCTCAATGGCTTCCTTGATCTCGTTGCCGATGCGGAACAGCCGGTTGAGGTCATCGCCGAACAATTTGATGGCGATGTTGGCCTTCGTGCCCGAAAGCATGGCGTCAATGCGATGGCTGATGGGTTGCCCGATTTCGACGACCACGCCGCTCAACGTTCCGAGTTTCTCACGCACTTCTTCCATCACCTCGCTGCCGCTGCGCTTGTCGAGGCGGAACGGTGCTTCGATTTCCGATGCGTTTACTCCCAGCGCGTGTTCGTCCAGCTCGGCGCGGCCCGTCTTCCGGGCGACGGTCTGCACCTCGGGAATGGTGAGCAGAAGTTCTTCGGCTTCTCTACCGATGGCATCGCTCTCTTCGAGCGAGATGCCGGGCAGTGCGCTCAGGTTGATGGTGAACGAACCTTCGTTGAACGGAGGAAGAAAGCTGCGTCCCAAAGTAAAGAAACCGATCACGGCGACGAGGAATAAGGCCGATGCTCCGTAGAGAAAGGCTTTCCGATGCGCCAGCGCACCGTTCAGTGCCCGTTCGTAGAGCGATCGAAGGCGGAGAGCCGTGACGGATTCTTTCATCGGTTTGTCCCGGCGTTTTCCATCCGTGCGCAAGAGGTAGGAACACAGCACGGGGGTCAGCGTCAGCGCCACGAGGGTGGATGCGAACAGCGCGATGATGAAAGATACACCCAAAGGGATGAGCATTCTGCCTTCCATGCCGCTCAGGAAGAACAGCGGAACGAAACTCACGACGATGATGAGCGTGGAGTTGAGGATGGGCATGCGCACTTCCTTCGAGGCTTCGAAGATGACGTGAATCGTGCCGGCCCGTTCCGATTGGGGCAACAGCAGATTCTCGCGCAAGCGTTTATATACGTTCTCCACGTCGACAATGGCATCGTCGACCAGCGAACCGATGGCAATGGCCATACCGCCCAGACTCATGGTGTTGATGCTCAAACCCATATAGTGTAAGGCACCGACGGTGACGAGTAGAGCGAGCGGAATGGTGATGAGCGATATGACCGTGGTTCGCACATTGCCCAGAAACAGGAAAAGAACGATGGCGACGAAGATTCCTCCTTCGACGAGAGCTTTCTGTACGTTTCCTATTGAACTTTCGATGAAACTGCTCTGCCTGAAAATGTCGGTCGACACGCGGATATCCGGCGAAAGACTGCCTTTGATTTCTTCCAGAGCCTGTTCCAATCGTTCGGTCAGCCGGATTGTTCCCGTCGAGGGTTGTTTCGTGACGGTCAGCAGGACGGCGGGACGTCCGCGCTCCGAAGCCAGTCCCGTCTGCGGCGATTTGGCTCCCGTGGTTACTTCGGCGATGTCTTCCAGAAGAACGGGCAATCCGTCTGCCGTTTGTTTGACCACGGCTTTCCCCATTTCTTCGGTTTTCGTGGTGGCAAGCATGCCGCGCAC
>JBHAEN010000118.1:0-5722 GCA_041855645.1 Bacteroides sp.
AGGACGAAATAGCTGTTTCCGTCGTCCAGCCCTTGTGCCAAACGGTCTATTTGGCTTTCGATGAATGCGACCATCCCGGTGTCCGGTTGGTTCGGGTTGCTGTCGCGGATGGCCGATGGCGTGGCCACGTGAGACATGACCACCATGATTTCGGTCTGAATCTTGAAAAGCAACTCCTGCCATTCGTGCCGGGGTGGAAGAAACGAGCGTACCACGCCTATCATGCTGTTCAGTTCGTCTATGCAACCGTTCGCTTCTATGCGGATGTCGTCTTTGTCGACGCGTTGGCCACCGTGTATGCCGGTTTTTCCTTTATCTCCGCTTCTTGTGTATATTCTCATGACTGTGCTATTTGAATAAGTCCAACAGATTGTCCGTTTCCGCCCAGTAGATGTGGGTGTATCCGGCTATCACGTTTTTGTGGCGCAGCAATCGCGTGTCTACCGGAATGTTTTTGGCGTTGTATTGCCGGACGACGCTTTCCTGGGCATCGTCCACCCTCGAGTAGTGAAACTCATGCCCTCTGAAATCCATTCCGTTATACCGGAACTGCCGATAACCCAATGTCAGCTTCATGTTTTCCAGCGTGGCTCTCTGACGGAATACGCCGGCCATGGGATACGTTTTGCCGCCGGCGTCGGTTATCGAATCCGACAGGTACATCATGCCGCCGCATTCGGCCAACATCCTGCCGCCCTTTTCCGCATATCGGCGAATGGCTTCGAGCATGGAGGCGTTGGCACTGAGTTGTTCGAGGTACAATTCGGGATAGCCTCCGGGCAGGTAGACCAAATCGGCCTCGGGTAGGACGGTGTCGCGCATCGGGCTGAAGCGGACGACTTCGCCCATCCGGTGCAGGCAGGCCATGTTCTCGGCGTACACGAAGTTGAACGCCTCGTCGCAGGCCACGGCTATGCGCAACCCGTTTCCGCGTGCGGAGGGCGGGGGAGGCAGGCAGAGGGCATCGGTTTTCGTGATTTCCAGCAGGCGGTCGATGTCGACCGTTTTCTCGACCAGAGCGGCTGTGCGGGCGGCAAGCGCGTCGAGCGCGGTTTCGCCGTCGAGGCTCAAACCCAGATGACGCGACGGGGTTTCTACCTCATTGCTTTTAGGCAGATACCCCAAAGGCTCTATGCCCACATCTTCGCAGGCATCTTTCAGAAACCGGTAATGGCTTTCGGAACCCACGAAGTTGAAAATTACTCCGGCCATGCGGACTGTCGGTCGGAAGTGTTTGAATCCGTGTAGAATCGGAGCGACGGAATAGGCTGCGGACTTCGCGTTCAGGACAAGAATTACCGGAAGGTCGAGCAGCTCGGCAATTTCGGCACTGCTTCCCTTCATGCGGTCGTATCCGTCGAACAATCCCATCACTCCTTCGGCGATGCTGACCTCTTTGTCGGATGAATATCGGGAGAACAAAAGCCTGACATGTTCGGGAGAAGACAGGAAAGTGTCGAGGTTGACCGACGGATTTCCGGACGCTATCCGGTGAAACTGAGTGTCTATGTAATCGGGTCCGCATTTATACGGCTGCACATTCATCCCTCTGTTGCTCAGAGCTTTTAACAAGCCCAGCGTTAAGGTTGTTTTCCCGCTTCCCGAGGCGATGGCCCCTATCAAGAACTGCGATTTCATGGCAAACGAATCTTCTATTTTTGTGCAAAGGAAAGTTATATTGTGAAATAAACCTTTATCTTTGCGCCGAAATTTTTGGTGTCGCGATTCCGCTTCTTCGGAAAAGCGATGAAAAGGGAATCAGGTGCGAATCCTGAACAGACCCGCTGCTGTGAACTCCACAGAAGTTTCCGGACATACTCAACTCCACTGTTCATCTTCACGAATGGGAAGGGCGTCCGCAAACGGAGTAAGTCAGAAGACCTGCCAAAAAACAGATGAGTTATAAAGCTTTCGTGGATTAAAGCTGAAAACATGATGTACGTAGAATATTTCTTGCGTTTTATGCCGGATATTCCTGTGCATAACAGGTCTCTGTCCGTAATATCTTCCCGGTTCATGCGTCGGTTGGGGCATGTCGTGAAGCTATGTCTCGTTGTCGCCCTGTCGGGGCTGTGCATGCGGGTGCAAGCGCAGAGCAGCGTGACTTTGTCGGGGCGGATAACGGACGAAGCGCAGAAACCGGTCTCGCGGGCGTCGGTCAGGCTTGATGGCACTCCTCTCGGAACCGGTTCGGACGAGGACGGTTGTTACCGGTTGCAACTTCCGGCGGGCAAATACTCCGTGACGGTTTCGGCTTTGGGATACGATTCTCAACAGATGACGCTCGAGATCCGGGAGCAGACCCGTCTGGACTTCTGCCTCAAGGAACAGGTGGTTGGCTTGTCCGCAGTCGAAGTGTACGGCAAAACGAAAGCGCAACGGCTTCGCGAAGGCAGTTTTACGGTCAATGCGATAGACGTGAAGTCTTATGCCCATTCGTTGAACAACCTGAATGACCTCATCGGGCGAAGCAGCGGTGTCAAAATCAGAGAAGACGGGGGTGTGGGGGCCGATTTCGACCTTTCGGTCAACGGGCTTTCGGGAAACGCGATCAGGTATTTCATCGACGGAATCCCCATGTCTTCGGTGGGCAATGGCATAACGCTTGCCAATTTCCCGATCAATCTTGTGGAGCGCGTCGATATCTATAAAGGAGTCGTTCCGGCGGAATTGGGAACGGACGCTTTGGGCGGAGCCGTCAACATCATAACCAAAAAGGCGATAAGGAATTACGTGGACGTCTCGTACGGTCTCGGTTCTTTTCATACCCATAAAGCCGATTTGAGCACACAATACATCGAACGGAGAACAGGAATATTTCTGAAGTCTGCATGGGGTGTCAACTACTCGAAAAACGACTATACAATGAGAGGAGTGGAAGTTCCCGATGAGGCCCGCGAAGGTTTCAGAATCATAGACGCGAAACGCTTTCATGACGATTACTTCTCCGTTTTGGGGCAGCTTCATGTCGGAGTGACGAATAAGAAATGGGCCGATTTGCTTTCGCTGGCGGCATACTGCTCCCGGGTGGACACGGAGTTGCAGACGGGTTCGGTGCAGACGAAAGTTTATGGAATGGCCGAGCGGCAGAACAAGGCGTTTTCTCTTTCTCTTCAATATCGGAAACAAAACTTTCTTGTCCGAAGACTTTCCGCCGACTTTTCTCTCTCGCATACGTGGGACCACACGGTCGTGACAGATACCGCTTTCCGTAAGTACGACTGGACAGGTCACTATATCGAAGCCTCGAGAAACGAAATTACGGGACGTGGCAAATCGATACGGAATGTCAAAAGACCGCTGATCGTCGGGCGTGCGAACTTCGGTTATCTGTGGAATGAAAATCACTCCTTTCACCTCAACTACCTGTTGAATCGTGTCGGCAACGAACGGACGGACGATTTCGATGCGGATTTCGTTCCCTCGACCGACACGTTCGGTAAGCATGTCATCGGTTTGTCTTACAGGCAGTCGTTTGGGGAAGACCGTTGGAACAACACTTTCTTCGTGAAGGATTATATCAGCCGTCTGAAGATCGGACAGCAGGATTTGTCGTGGATCACCGGTTCGGGGAAAATGCCCGATTCATCCACGTCCGTCAACTGGGGATACGGTTTCAGCACCCGGCTTCGCCTTTCCGAATGGCTGGCCGTGAAGGCTTCGGCCGAACGCAGCGTGCGTCTGCCATTGGCGCGCGAATATATGGGAAACGGCAGTACGGTCTATCCCAATTTTCTGCTGAGGCCGGAAAATAGCCGGAACTGTAATTTCGGCGTTTTCGGAACGTTGAATCTCGCTTCCCGGCACAGATTGTTTTACGAGGCCGGCCTGTTCTATCGGGGTGTCGAAGACTATATTCGTTTCGTCATCACCGAGGATGAGGGAACGGGCCAGTACCGGAATGTGAAGAGTGCCACCGTCAAAGGAGTGGAGGGGGAGCTCAGGTATGAATACGACCACTGTTTGCAAGCCATCGCCAACATCAGCTATCTGGATGAGAAGAGCAAAACCCGATACCTGCCCGACGGAAAACCCGACGTGACCTACAACAACCGGATTCCGAACAAGCCTTGGCTGTACGGCAATGTCGAACTGAATTTCAAAAAGAGAAACATCTTCGGGCAAAAAGAGTCCCAACTGAAAGCATCTTATTATTTCCAGTACGTACACTGGTTCTACCTGACGTGGAAGGGCTATGGGAGTGTATCCTCCAAGTCGAGGATACCGACACAGTGCATCAACAGCGCGTCGGTTACTTGTTCCTTCAGGAACGAACGGTATAACATCGCCCTCGAATGCAGCAACCTTTTCGACCGGCCGGTTTATGACAACTATATGATGCAGAAACAGGGGCGGTCTTTTTGGGGGAAGTTGAGAGTATTCATTCATTAAATAATCAGATCAATTTATGATGACAAAGTTCAAATTTCTGTTAGTCGCTTCTGTTATCGCGACATGGAGTCTATGCCTGTTCTCCTGTTCGGAGGACAATAATCCTGTAGCCGAACCCGATTTGCTGACGACCGACCACTTCGACATTTGGGTAACCGTGGGAGGCAGTGGCGGAATGGGGTCGACCAATGCTCTCGTCGTTCGTTCTTTGCAATCCTTGGAAGGCGAAACGGACAGTGTGAAATTCGAGGGACTCGGAGTGGATGTCACTTCCCAATACCTGCAAGAAACCATTGTCAAGGGAAGGTACTACTATCAGGTGCCGTCGTCGGACGACTGTTTCATCAAGTTTCAGATCGGTTCGCAAGCCGGGAATACGCTGCAAAAGGTTCCTTTCAAAGTGAACACGTATAGCAGCAGGAAATACACTCACGCGTGGATCAATGACCGTACGCTTGTTGTTATGGCGGCGGATGGCGGCAAAAAAAACGTGATCTGGACCAAAATCGATGCCGAGAACATGAAAATAGAGAGCGAAGGCACGCTCAGTTTTCCGGCGAATGCGCCCCAAATAGCCCAATTCAGCACATCGGGTATCGCGGCTTACCGCGCGAGCGACGATAAAATTCTGTATTCATACCTCGACAATAAGAATAAGACTTGTTTCCATCTGGCTTTTATCAACGCCGCGGATATGACGGTAGAGAAAGTCGTCACCGAAAACCGTGCGGAGATGATGGCCGGAACGGCTTACGGGGAATTGTTGCAAAGCAAATCTTTCTTCGATGAAAAGGGAGATTATTATCTGGCTTGCAATACGGTTATTCCCGGAGCTCCATCTACTACACAACAATTCGGTTCAATGCTTCGCGTCAAAAAGGGAGAAATGGATTTTGACAAGACTTATCTGGGCTACCGTACCCCATCGGGCGGAAAAGGTAAAATCGTCACGACCGAATACCTGTCTGCCGGAAAGGCGCTGTTGTATATCATGGATCCTGAATATACGGGTGCTCAGGGCTGGGGAAAAGAAGGAGCCAACTGCTATTATGCCGTTTTAGACCTGAATGCAGATCAACTCGACAGGCTGAACCTGCCTCACAGCAAGGGCAATTTCTCTCAGCGTTCGGCTGTTTGGGGAACAAAGGCCTATATCGGCGTGAATCCGGAGCAGACCGGACCGCTCATTTATATTTATGACATTCCCACAGGAAAGTTGAGAAAAGGAAAGCCTATTAAATCGGGTTACAGTTTCGAACGCATTGTGGTTTTGAAAGAGTGATTTGAATCGGGTGTTTGGCCGGTGTTCGATACCATCGTCTGAAGCATG
>JBHAEN010000119.1:0-5098 GCA_041855645.1 Bacteroides sp.
AAACTGTCGGCCTCGGCTTTGGGATGTCTCACACAGTGCTGGCTCTCGGAACTTCCGGAAGCCGAGTTGCTCTTGTTCCGCTATATGCGCAAAGCCATCGATGCCCCGCGTTCCGTGGAAACCAACTTCGCCGACCCCGACGTCTTGCGGCTGACGCAGCTTTGGAAGAAGATCAATGCGGACAGGGAAAGGATTCTCCAGTTCGTGCGCTTCCAGAAGGCGGCGGACGGAACGTTCTTCGCCGCTTTCGAACCGACGTACAACTCACTGCCGCTCACCGTGGCGCACTTCAAAGACCGTTTTGCCGACCAGCGATGGCTCATCTACGACATGAAGCGCAGATACGGCTTCTATTACGACGGACATGAGGTGGCGGAAGTAACCTTCGACGACGGAAGCCGGGAGGCGCATCTCATCACGGGAATGCTCGACGAGAGTATGGCCGACAAGGACGAAAAGCTGTTTCGGGAGTTGTGGAAGACTTACTTCGGGGCGATTTGCATTCGCGAACGGCTCAATCCCCGAAAACATCGGAAAGACATGCCCGTGCGCTACTGGAAGTACCTCACGGAAAAGCAACCCTAACCGGGCTCTTTTTCCGGAAGCGGTTCGGGCGTTTCGGGTGCGGACGTCAGGCGATGCCCGCAATAACGGCAGAATCGTGCCCGGGATTCGTGTTTGTCGCAACCGCAGCCGGGGCATTCTTTCTCGGACTTCGGGGCGTTCCCCTTGATGAAGGAAGCCGAGACAATGCCGGTGGGGACGGCAATGATGGTATAACCCAACAGCATGACGAAAGCCGAAAAGAACTTCCCGAACGCTGTTACGGGAGTGATGTCGCCGTAGCCCACCGTCGTCATGGTCACGATGGCCCAATAGATGCTTGTCGGAATGTCGGTGAATCCCGTGCCGGGCTCCCGGTGTTCGGCCATGTACATGAGTGTACCGAGCGAAGTCACCAGAATGAGGACGAACAGAAAGAAAACGAATATTTTCGTGCTGCTGGCCTTGATGGCGTTGAACAGCCGTTCGCCCTCCCTGAGCAGACCGAACAGCCTGAATATCCGGAGAACCCGGATGAGCCGGAAAGTGCGGAGGATGATGAGATAACGCGAGCCGGGAAACAACAGACCGAGATAGAACGGGAGCGTGGCCAGCAGGTCGATGATGCCGAAAAAACTCAGTGCATACTTCCGGCGGCGGGGCGAACAATATAGCCGGGCGAGGTACTCGGCGGTGAAGAAGGCCGTCAGCAGATATTCCAGCGTGATGAGCGGGACGGAAAGGAAGTCGGGCAGACCGCGCAGACTTTCCAGAAAGACGAGCAGCACGCTGAACAGTATGTAAACCGTGAGCAGCTTGTCGAAAACTCTTCCTTCGGGCGTATCGGATTTGAACACGATGCTGTAAATCCGTTGCTTCAGCTGCTCGTTGTGCAGGAAGCGTATCGCCTTCTCTTTCAGTCGGTGTAAGATGTTCATCTTTTGTGCGTAAGCTGAGTGGTCTGTCGGCAAAGGTAATGGAATTGCGGGGTTCTCCAAACCTTCCCTTTACGTAAAGCGTTGCAGACGGAAGCTACTGTTCCTCGTCCGTGTGCTCTTCCATCGGGTTTTCGGAAATGAGCAACAGCTTGTCTCCTGCGTGGAGTTTGAGCGTTCCGTTGGGGATGAGGTATTCGTTCTGCCGTTTGACGATCATCACCAATGTCCCCTTGGGCAGATTCATGTCTTTCAGAGTGTCGGCTCTTTCCAGCATCTCCGGGGTGACGGTCATGTCGCTGAGATGGGAGTCGATTTCTTCCGGCAGTTCCACCCCGAACTCATTGCCCGTCTTGGGAAGCGGCAGAGAGAGATTCAGCATGCGGGCGACACGGGAAATGGTGGTTCCCTGCACAACAAGCGAAACGATGGTAATGAAGAATACGATGTTGAAAATCAGATGCGAGCCTTCGATGTCGGCCACAACCGGATAGGTGGCGAAGATGATGGGAACCGCGCCGCGCAAACCCACCCACGAGACGAAGAGCTTCGACTTGAGGTTGATGTTCCGAAACGGAATCAGTGTGAGAAATACGCTCAGCGGACGTCCGACGAGAATCATGAACACGCCGATGAGCAGGGCGATGATGCCGACGCTGAACATTTCGTGCGGGTTCACCAGCAATCCGAGGCAGAGGAACATGATGATCTGAAACAGCCATGAAAGTCCGTCCATGAAGGTGTAGATGTCCTTGCGGTTCACTATTTTATTGTTGCTTACCATAATTCCCGCGATGTAGACGGCCAGATAACCGTTCCCTTTGAGCAGTGAAGTGATGGCAAACGTGAAGAAAACAAACGAAAGCAACAGGATGGGATAGAGTGCCTGATTGTCGATGTTCATCCGGTTGAGCCAGAGAATGGCGAGCTTGCCCAATACGTAGCCCGCAGCACCGCCCACGATGAATTGCACGATGAACGAAAAGAAGATTTCGGCTCCGCTCATGCCGGACGACTGAATGATCTGAATCAGTACGATGGTCAGCATGTAAGCCATCGGGTCGTTGCTTCCGCTTTCCAGTTCGAGCATCGGGCGGAGGTTGTGCTTCAGGTTGATTTTCTGAGAGCGCAGGATGGCGAATACCGAAGCCGAATCGGTGGACGACATCGTGGCGGCCAGCAAGAGCGAGATGGGAAGGGAGAAGGGAAGAGGAGACCAACTCATCCCCGAAACCCAGTAAATAAACAGACCGGTGAACAGCGTGGTCAAGAGTACGCCGACGGTGGACAACGCGATACCCGGTTTCAATACGGGCTTTATGTCCTTAAAGCGGGTGTCCATACCGCCCGAGAAGAGAATGACGCTCAGGGCGACCATGCCGATGAACTGGGCCTGATTGGTGTTGTCGAACTGAATGCCCAAGCCGTCGCTTCCGAACAGCATGCCGACTACAAGGAACAACAACAGGGCGGGAACTCCGAAACGATAGCCCGTCCTTCCTGCCGCCACGCTGACGAAGAGGAGGATGGAGCCGATCAAAATGATACTTTCTGCGGAAAATGTCATAATCTGTCGGGTAAATAAAGAGACAATAAAAATGGATTACAGTGTGCGAAGTTAGGCATAAAATCTCATTTTCTTTACTGAAGATGGGGGCGGATTTGCGATGAAAGTGTACTTTTGTGTCCGGTTTAATCTGGATGAATATATGGAAACAAACAATTTGACCCCTGTACGCAAGGGTGTGGTGGGGGTTCAATTTCTTTTCGTGGCTTTCGGAGCCACTGTTCTTGTTCCGTTATTGGTAGGGCTCGACCCCTCGACAGCTCTGTTTACCGCCGGTATCGGTACGCTTATCTTTCACGCCGTGACCCGCGGCAAGGTTCCCATCTTCTTAGGCAGCAGTTTTGCTTTTATCGCCCCCATCATCAAGGCAACGGAATTGTACGGTCTTCCCGGGACGCTTTCGGGTGTGGCCGGCGTGGCACTCGTCTATTTCGTGATGAGTGCGCTGGTCAAATGGCAGGGTGTGAAAGTCATCGAGCGGTTGTTTCCCCCGGTGGTTATCGGTCCGGTGATTATCCTGATCGGGCTTTCGCTTGCCGGTGTGGGTGTCAATATGGCGAAAGAGAACTGGGTATTGGCCTTGATTTCGCTGTTTACGGCCGTGGTGGTCACGATGAAAGCGAAGGGACTGCTGAAACTGATTCCCATCTTTTGCGGCATCATCGCCGGCTATCTCGCGGCATGGCTGTTCTACGGCCTCGACCTGAGCGGCGTTCGCGAAGCGGCTTGGTTCGGGCTGCCTCAATTCGTGTTCCCCGTCTTTTCGTGGGAGCCTTTTCTGTTCATGATTCCCGTGGCCATTGCGCCGGTCATCGAGCACATCGGCGATGTGTACGTGGTGAACACGGTCACGGGCAAGGACTTCGTGAAGGATCCCGGTTTGCACCGCACATTGCTCGGCGACGGTCTGGCCTGTTTCTCGGCGGGATTGCTGGGCGGGCCTCCCGTGACAACCTATTCCGAAGTGACCGGCGCCATCTCGCTGACGAAGATTACCGATCCGCAAGTCATCCGCATAGCCGCCGTTACGGCCATTCTCTTCTCCGTGGTGGGGAAGGTGAGCGCCCTGCTCAAGTCCATTCCGGGGGCCGTGCTGGGGGGAATCATGTTGTTGCTCTTCGGAACCATAGCTTGTGCGGGGATTGCCAATTTGGTGAACAACTGTACCGACCTGAGCCGTACGCGCAACATCGTCATCGTTTCGCTCACGCTGACCGTCGGCATCGGCGGCGCGGCATTTACCTGGGGCGACTTCTCGCTTTCGGGCATCGGACTGGCGGCCTTGGTGGGCGTGATACTCAACCTCATTCTGCCGAAAGACGACTGACATGAATCTGTCTGTTCATACGCTATCGGCGGATAAGGATCCGATGGGGGCGGCCATTGCCGATTATCATCGCTGCGGGAAGGCCGGCCGTTTGCAGGTGTTCTCTTCCCTGTTCGACGAAGACGAGTTGCCCGTCGGGCTGCTGTTTCGTGACCATTCGCTCATGCCTCTGCTCGAAAAGGAAGCCTTGCGGCATGCCGAAGGGCGCATTCTGGATGTGGGGGCGGGGAGCGGCTGTCATGCGCTGGCGTTGCAGCGGATGGATAAAGACGTCTGTGCCATCGACATATCGCCGTTGGCGGTGGAGGTGATGAAGGAACGGGGCGTACGCGACGCGCGGCTGCAAAACTTTTTCGACGAGACTTTCTCGGAAACGTTCGACACGATTCTGATGCTGATGAACGGGGCGGGCATCATCGGACGATTGGAGAACATGGCATTCTTCTTTCGCCGGCTGAAGCAGCTCTTGCGTCCGGGAGGTTGTGTGCTGATGGACTCCAGCGATCTGCGCTACCTGTTTGAGGAGGAAGACGGCAGTTTCCTTGTCGATCTGTCCGGCGATTATTACGGAGAAGTGGATTTTCGGATGCGATACAAAGAGGTGGAGGGCGACGGGTTCGACTGGCTGTACGTCGATTTTCAGACACTCGGTCTTTATGCGGCCGAATTCGGGTTTGAAGCCGAACTGCTGAAAGAGGGAAAACACTACGATTATCTGGCCCGACT
>JBHAEN010000120.1:0-14662 GCA_041855645.1 Bacteroides sp.
ACCCGCTTTTTCGTTTGGGTGCAGACCAACGAAAAAGAAGGTGCAGACCGACGATTGAAATCATGCAACCGGCGAGAATAAAACCAACGGACGGAGTGGAATAAATTACGCACGATTCCGCCTTGCATTCTCTGTGCGTCTTTCCGGCCGAAAAAAGAGAAAAATGATTTTTTCCGTACAAAACGTCGTATTTTCTCCATAAATATATTTACCTTTCGCAATATGAAAACCGCCACAAGGCAGGATTTAATGGAAAAATACAGGAATCTGCCTTGAAAATTTCGAGTAAAGCACCATGGAAAAAGTTTTCAATGCCATATAATAGATGTATCTATAAATATTAAGAATCCTCGTGATTTTATCAAAGAATTAGCCAAAGAAAGTTCTGTTACTAAAATTATACACCCACTAAATAATGCAGTGTCAAACAACAAAATTCTCTACGACCCGGGAGAAGGGGCAATTCACATAGAAATCAAGATTCAATAATATGAAAAAAGCAGCATTATTCATTTTTACCTGCATGCTCATCATCGCTTGCAGACCGAAATCTCAGACAAACAATTCCCTTAGCACGACGGACAGCGCAGCCATTGACTCTTTCTGCATTCGGGAGAACGGTTTTGAGTATACCCGGCTGGGCATGGAATGCAAAAAAGGAAATCCGGAGGAGGTGAAGAAGCTCATCGCCCAAGGGGCCGATAAGGAATGGGGCAAACAAGACGAATACCTGACGTACGACGCCCTATTCATCGCCATTGAAAACAAGCATCTGCCGGTAGCGGAATATTTAGTAGAAAACGATGCCGACGTCAATCGGGTCTACACCGAAGAGGGACTGACTCCTTTGGGCTTGGCCTGCAAAGTGAATGACGCGAACATCGTCGCTTTTCTTCTCTCGAAAGGTGCGAATCCCAACGGCGTGGAGACGGCCTCTGTCGATTATCGGGAAATACCGCTCCTGACCGCCTTCGAGAACAAAAACCTCCGGATTGCCAAACTTTTGCTCCGGGCAGGAGCCGACGTGAGCAAAACGGATGGCAAGGGGAACACGCTCAAAAGCCTGCTTCTGAAGGGCGGAAAGGATTGGGCGAAATTGATATCCGAATACGACAGCATCGGCCCGATTCCGACCGATTGGCAGGGAGTGTATTCAGGTGCCTTCCTGAAAATGAAAGAGGAAGAAGCCGACCCGCGCGCCTGGGCCACCGTGACAATCGAAGTGGGAAAAGCGGACGCCATCCTGCGAATAGAAGCCTACGAGAAGAACGAGAGCATGGAATACGTTTTCCGGAAAGAAGAGAACAACGAAGCCCTGTTCACGGAGAAAGATAATCCCAAAACCGAAATGAGCATCGCGAAAAAGGATGGGCAATATACGCTGAAAAGCGACTTTATCGACAATCTGCTGAAAGAGAAACAGGCATACTCCCTCGAAAAGACGGATCAGTGAGAACTAAGAATAAGAATGCGCACCGGCCGCGTACTTATTCCGGCATTGTTACCCCCTGGAAAAACTCCGCCTTGAGAAGCGGATATTGGAAAAAGTCTGTATATTTGTGCATCAATCATCCCCTTTGAAACGAAGATTTTACGCACTATTCCCATAAATCATCTTTTTAAAAAACTCCACACCATGACCAGAGAAGAACTAATTGCCAAATGGACTAAAATCTTCAAAGACACCCTCATTCCTTTTCCCGAAGAAATTTACGACTACATGGCCGGCAAAATCGAGTACCCGGCTCATAAAGAATCGGGATTCCGACGAACAGGTTATGTGTACATAGCCGATCAGCTCCTCAAAGAGCTCGACGGCGATAATGCCGAAACGGCACGACGCATCCTGATGCTGATCACGAAGATATCCAAAAACGGAATGTTTACGCAAAATTACAGCCTTCACAATCAGATACCCATTTGTCTGCGCATCGGCTATCCATTCGCCGACGTGGCCAACGAATACCTGAAAGTGGGCAGTTCGGATGTGGCCATGTCTTCCATCTACAACGTGGCCCGGGCGTTCGTGGAACACGACGAGGAAGCGTCGTCCAGACTGGCCGACTACCTGACGGACGAAGCGCACATAACTTCATGGAAAGGCAGAAACAAGGATGTGGGTTTAGGGCTGTTCATCGGTTTGTTGTTACTGGAAAAAGACGCGACGAAGTATGCACGCTATCGCCAACGGGCCATTGAGGTCACAAGGCTGAAAGGAAACAGATTCGTGCTCGCCATGATGTACTACGGCTATCGGGTGATTCCCGAACTGCGTCCGATGCTCATCGGCCAACTGACCGAAAACGCAAGCACCATATCGACATTCGTTTACTATGCCCTGGATAAATTGGAGCAGTTCCCACCGCTGCTTCACGATTTGCAGGCGCCTCTCTGGCCTTACTATGCAGCCGTCGCCAATCAGAATCGGGACATTGATCCCATCCCCATCTTCAAAAAACTCTATGCGGAAGACAAAGCCACTTTCATCGAAACGTACCGTCAACTCAGCAAAAACCGCGTCTCTTCGGACGCTGCAAATGCCCTGCCTCTGCTGAGCATTCTGTTGAGACACGGCGAAGCCACCGCCGAGCTGCAAGCCATTGAACCCACTCTCGTTTTTTTGATGCGCACGTTGATAAACAGTTCCACGAAACGTCAGCACAAAGACGAGCCGGGACCCGACGACGCCCGACTGAAAGATCCCGCCACCCCCACGGAAGATTGGCGCAAATGGGTCGGCAATTTAGATACGCTATACTACAACTCCTTAGAATATATCGGCAAGATGGGATTGTTATACGACCATTCCCCCTTGGCCAAACGGTTCATAGACGCCCTGCTGCTGCACACCCGGTCGGCTAATTACGGATACAACAACGCATGCGTGGCCTATCGGGTAATCAGCAACCGCAAAGCGTGGAACGACATTTCGCAACGCGAATCCATGCAAATGCTACTGCAAACCGACAATGAATACGGCCTGCCTCAGGCCTTTGCCACATTCTGCCGTTATGCCGACAAACTGGAATCGGTGTTCTCGGCCGAAGACATTCATGCGCACGAAGCCGAAGCTCTGGAAGTGTTGACCAACGGTTCGTTGGACATCGAACATGCCGAAGTGTGGATGAGTTTCCTGTATGAGACTTGCGGCATACAGAATGACGAGCCGCTCCTGACGATATTCGCCGACAAGTCGAAACGGCTGCGCAAAAAAGCCGAAGCCATCGGCTACGAGCGGGAAGCGACGATACGCCCGCTGCTCGAACAACGGAAAGGCACATTGAAAGGAGAAGCCGCCCTCATAGCCAAACGCCTCATCAAGAGGTGGGACAACGAACGGAAGTTTGGTACGGATTTCTCCTTCACCCCCGAAACGGTGTCGGAATATTGCCGGGAGAATTACGACCCCGATATGGAAAAATTCATCGCGTGGATACCCCAAGACATGCTGACCGGCATCCGCTTTGCCGACCTTACGGGCGAAGCTCCCGATGTGGTGATGAAAGTTCTCCTCTCGGAGTATCTCAGTCAGGAAGAGGCCTATCGCATCCGCACCTGCGACAAAATCGTGCAACAGCTACACCCCCAAGACCTGCAAGCAGCACTCGAGAACATCTATCAGTTCTGGAAAGAGAAAGGAGCCGAGGCCAAGAAGAAAATGATACTCCTGCCCTACTGCATGTATGCTTCCGACAGCCAAATTCTGCGCATGAAAGCACAGCTCAAAGAATGGACCGATGCCTCACGCGGAGCCATTGCGGCATTTGCGGTGAACGCCATGGCCATGAACGGAGGCAGCGTAGCACTCATGATCGTGGACGGACTGACCACGAAAGCCCCCAACAATCAGGTAAAGAATGCCGCGAAAGCCGCCTTCGCCTTTGCGGCCAAAGCCATGGAAGTGCCCGAAGACGAATTGTCGGACAAGATCGTGCCCACATTGGGATTCTCGCAATCGGGCGAAAAGGTGTTCGACTATGGCGAGCGCACCTTCACCGCAACCCTGATGCCCGATTTCGAACTGACCCTTTTCGACAACGACAAACAAAAAACCGTAAAATCCCTTCCCGCACCGGCCGCCTCCGACGATGCCATTAAAGCAGCGGCGGCCAAAAAGGAATTTTCCGAATTGAAGAAGCAAATCAAAGCCACCGTCAAGTCGCAATCCGATCGTTTGGAAAAAGTGTTGATGAACGGCCGCACATGGACTGTCGAGGCTTGGGAAGAACTCTTTGTGAAGAACCCCATCATGCACCACTTCGCCATGAGATTGATATGGGGCGTCTATGCCGACGGACACCTGAAGGACAGTTTTCGCTATATGGAAGACGGCACATTCAACACCGTGGACGAAGAAGAATACACGTTGCCCGAAAAGGCGACCATCACGCTGATACACCCCATCGATACGGATGAGGAAATGCTCGCGCGCTGGAAAGAGCAGTTGGACGATTACGAAATCATCCAACCGCTGCCGCAACTTTCGGCACCCATCGTCCGGCTTGAAGCAAAGGACGTCGACAACAAAAAGGTTACGCGCTACAACGGACTCACGGTAAAAGCCGGAAAAATATCGTCGCTGGCCAAGAAATACAACATGCAGCACGGCGAAGTATGGGATGCCGGAAGCTATACCTGTTTCCATTGGACAGACAGCTTCCTGAACATAGGCATTCTGCTCAACTTCGAATATATGTACATGGGGCAAGATTTCGACGAGGAGGTGACGCTGGGCGACGTCCTGTTCTATCCTCTCGACGAAGACGGACGCCCCGACGACGAACCCAAGCAACTGCTCGATCCGAACACTCTTCCGCCTCGTCTGGTCAGTACCGTGCTGGGCGTGTTCGATGCTTTCAATGACAAATAAGTTCGAATGAAAATACAAAAGCCTTTAATGGAGATGCGGTATGCCGAAGAGCTTGCCGCACTCCGCGCCAACGACGCCGGCAGCAAACCGGCCAACTGGTTGTTATCGCCCCGGGCCGTACGCGACTTCATACTGGGGCTCAAAGAACCGCTTCCGCACGAAGGGAAGCAAGTAACCATCACACCGAAGTTTTTTGGCGACGACGCGCTCGTAGAGCGTGCCGTCGTCACACTGGCCGGCAACCGGGGGCTCATGCTGGTGGGCGAACCCGGAACAGCCAAAACCATGTTGAGCGAACTGCTTTCGGCCGCCATCAGCGGAATCAGCACCAACACCGTGCAAGGCACGGCCGGAACGAGCGAAGACAGCATCAAATATTCGTGGAACTACGCTTTATTGCTGGCCAAAGGCCCGGTGAAGGAGGCCTTGGTTCCGTCGCCGGTTTATATCGGCATGCAGCGCGGCATCATCACCCGTTTCGAGGAAATCACCCGCTGTCCGCTCGAGATACAAGACAGCCTGATCAGCATCATGAGCGACCGTGTGCTCAACATCCCCGAATTGGGTGAAGAGGGTCTTCTGTTTGCCAACTCCGGTTTCAACATCATCGCCACGGCCAACACGCGAGACAAGGGCATCAACGAAATGAGCAGCGCGTTGAAAAGGCGTTTCAACTTCGAGACTGTCGACCCCATCCGGAGCGTGGCTCTCGAAAGCCGCATCATCAGCGACCAGTGCCAAGGATTGTTTGCGGCAAACGGACTCGACATGGAAGTGCAGGAGGATGTCGTCGATATTCTGGCCGCCACATTCAATGAACTGCGCAACGGAGTGTCGGTGGAAAAGGCCAAAGTGCAGAAACTTTCGGGCGTCATGAGCACGGCCGAAGCGGTGTCCGTCTATTACCAATCGGCATTGGATGCCTACTACTATGGCGACGGACAGGTAAGCATGCGTTCGCTGGTGCAAAACCTCACGGGAGCCGTGATGAAAGAAGATAAAGACGACTTGCCTAAACTGAAAGAGTACTTCAACGGAGTGGTTCGGTTGAAAGCCGAAAGACAAGGAGGCAAATGGAAGGAATACTACGAAAGCAGGAACTGGCTGAAATAGACCGTCGGTTTGCCGAAAGTTTCGACTTCGGCAAGCCGATGGTCTACTATCCCGTGCGCCACCACTCGCCGGCTTGCGCATGGCATCTGCGGCAAGTCATCGGCAACTACAAGCCCGAACTTATCCTCATCGAAGGCCCCGCCGACTCGATGCACTTGTTGCCTCACATCGCCGACGCGGTTTCCGAACCGCCTTTCTGCATCTATTACAGCTTCGACGACCGCAAAGGGCAAGTCAGCGAAGAGAAAGAAAAATACCGGGCCTATTATCCGTTTCTGGAGTATTCACCTGAGCTGGTGGCCATCCGTGAGGCCTTTGCCCATGAAATACCCGTCCGGTTCATCGACATGCCCTATGCTTCGCGCCTGATCAACACACCTCAAGAGCAAGTGCCCCCCGATACACAGTTCTTCTACAATGAAGACACGGAGTACGAGCGAAACAACTATACCTCCATGCTGGCCCGACGAAGCGGATGCCGGAGTTTCTCCGAATTCTGGGAAAGCCATTTCGAGCTTCACGCCTTGCAAACGGACTACCGTTCGTTTGTCCGCAACGTGTTTCATCTGGGGTACTTCATGCGCCTGACCTCGGCCTCACCTCCCGCCGAAGACATTCAACGTGAAGCTTACATGGCCGCAAGCCTGCGAAAAGAGTTGCCGCATTACCAACGCATTCTGATAATCACCGGCGCTTTTCATGTAACAGGTCTGATGGACGCACTCTCTTCTGCCGAGACAAACGTGCCGTGGAAAGAACCCGAAAACGAAGCGGTGTCTTCTTACCTCATGCCCTACACCTTCCGGGAAGCCGACAGCCAAAGCGGATATGCTGCCGGAATGCCTTTCCCGGCATTCTACCAGTCGGTATGGGAGCAGATGCAAAAACGACGGCACACCGACCTGTTCGAGGCGACGATATTGGACTACATCATCAAAACGGCACGCTTCGCACGACAATCGCAAAACATTTCATTGCCCGATGAGATCAATGCTTTCGGCATGGCACGTTCGTTGGCAGCCTTACGGGGGAAGCCCGCCACGGGGGTATATGAACTTTTGGACAGCGTGCGAAGTTGCTTCATCAAAGGCGACATCCACAGCACTTCCACCTTTGAAGTTCAGTTTCTTCATCGCCTGCTTTCGGGCATGGGAGCCGGCAAAGTGGCGGCCGGCGCATGCACTCCGCCTGTTGTCAAGGAATTCAGGGCACAGTGCGTGTTGCATCGGCTGAAAACATCGACCGTGGAGCGGCAGGAAGTTACGCTGGATATCATCAAAACTCCGGCTCACTACCGCAAAAGTCGCTTTCTGCATCAACTCCGATTCTTGGAAACGGGATTTGCCGAACTGCAATCCGGCCCCGACTATGTAAACCGGCGCAACCGTAATCTGGTCCGCGAACACTGGTATTGCCGCTACTCCACTCAAGTGGAAACACGGCTGATCGACCTCTCCGTCTTCGGAACCACACTGTCGCAAGTGTGCGCTTCACTCATCGAAAAGCAATTCAAAGACCATTTGGGAACCGAAGAACTGGGCAGGCTGCTCATCTCCGTACAAGTAATGGGCGTGGAAGGATTCTACCGACAATATGAGGCCTCCATCATGCAAGTCATAGAGCAGGAGAAGAACTTCATGAACCACTGCAAACTACTGGCCGACCTGTTTTACCTCTCGCACATGCAGCGATTGATGGACGGCGACGTACAGCCGCTCGTTCCCCAAATGATAGACCGTTCTTTCCGAGAAGCGGTGGGGCAAATCGCTTTAGTGAAACAAGCCACCGCCGACGAAGAACAAGCCGTCTGCGAGCAATTACGCAATCTCTACCATTGCACATTGGACCACGAAGAATGGACCCGCAAAGCGTTTCTGCAAGAAGAAATCGACAAGGTGTTGGAAGACGGATTCTGCAACAGCCGCTTCTACGGGGTCTGTTTGGGTATTCATGCCAAAGAAAAGCAAATGGACGCCACAGAGTTCTGCAACCGCATAACCGCTTATCTGGAAAGTAGCATCGGGCAGCCCGAACAAGCGGCGTCTTTTATCTGCGGATTGTTTCTCATCACTCGCGACGTGCTGTTTACCGATAACCGGATCCTCGCCACGCTCGACCATGTAGTCGGCCGTGCCGACCACGAAAGTTTCCTCGCCATACTCCCCAACCTCCGCTATGCTTTCACTTGCTTTCTGCCCACAGAGGTGCAACGGCTCGGGAAAATGGTGGCCGAGTATCATCAAATAACAGAATCGAACTTGTTCGGAAGTCTTGTACTTTCACAAACGGAGGCGGCCGAAGCCGCGCTTCTGGATGCCCGGGCAGCACAAGCTCTGAACGAATGGAACCTATAATGACACCCACAGACAAACAACAAATCGCCAATCGCTGGCGATTGATTCTGGGCGAATTTGCCGAAGAAAACCTCCCGCTCGACGAAGAAAACCGCGAAACGGACGATGCCCTGTATTTCCTCTATCATCGGGAATATGGCGAAGAACACGGCATGCGCGAAGAGGAATCTGCCCGAGGCGGCAGAGACCGATCACGGCTCACCGTGCCCGCCTGGCTGGCCAAAGTGAAACGGCTCTTCCCGCAGCAAACGGTGGAAATTCTGCAAAAACAGGCCTTGGACAAATATCACTTGACACAACTGTTAACGGACGAGTCTGTACTCAAGCAGCTGGAACCGAATATGGATCTGCTAAAGAACATTCTCTCCTTCCGTCATCTCATGCCCGCCAAAGTGCGCGATATGGCTTACAACATCGTGGAGCAGGTGGTCAAGGATTTGCAGAAGAAATTGGAGCAACAGGTCAGAAAGACATTCTACGGGCGCAAGCTGCCCATGTCCAACTCTTCTTACCGCATCTTCCGCAACTTCGACTTCAAGCGTACCATCCGGAAAAACCTGAAGAATTATCACGCCG
This sequence comes from Bacteroides sp., assembly GCA_041855645.1. GTDB lineage: Bacteria > Bacteroidota > Bacteroidia > Bacteroidales > Bacteroidaceae > Bacteroides. The sequence continues at coordinate 8,914 of JBHAEN010000120.1, forward strand.
AGTACGGAACCGTGATTCCCGAACAGTTATATTTCAACCGGAACATCCGCCGTTATAACCCTTGGCACGTGGTCATTCTCGTGGATGAAAGCGGCAGTATGCTCGATTCGGTCATCTATTCGGCCGTGATGGCCTCCATCTTTGCGCGCATGCCTTTCCTATCAGTCAAGTTGGCCATTTTCGATACAGAGGTGGTCGACCTGAGCGATCACATAGACGACCCCGTGAATGTGCTCATGAAAGTGCAGTTGGGCGGCGGCACAAACATACATCAAGCCTTGGAATACGGTAAAAAACTCATCAGCGCTCCTCAGAAAACCATCGTCGTATTGGTGAGCGACTTGTGCGAAGGGGGAAATTACAATTACATGTACCGCTCTTGCCGCGACATTATCGAGGGCGGCAGCCGTCTGTTCATCCTCCCCGCACTCGACTATGCCAGTGTGCCCTGTTACGATAAACGCGCGGCGCGCATCATTGCCTCCATGGGAGCAGACGTCGCCGCCATCACACCTGAAAAGTTATCCGAATGGATTGGACAAATCATATCATAGCCTCGCACCCCTGCCGAAAAGAAGCCGGGGAGTTCGTTTCCTATGCCACCGAGAGTTTCCTCACAACACTTGGAAACAAAGGTTTGTACAAACGCGCGCAAAAAGACTTGGAAGCCGTCGCCTCAGACATCCGGATAGAGAGTGGAAAGGACGGGGCAGTGCAGGTGTCATGGGACGATGTGTCGGTATGCCTGCAAGTCAATGTTCGGCAAAGCACCTGCTCGTGCCCCTCCAAAACGGTGTGCAAACACCTGCTTATGGCATTACTCGCCACGGCCGCTTATGCAACCTCGGGAGAGAGCGCCGACGAGGAAGAAACCCCGCACGCCGCGGAACCGGACACCCCTCGGGAAGAAAGTGCCGAGGCATGGCAGGAACTCCAAAAACTCGACATGGCCACCCTGCGCAAACAGGCCGGCAAGAAACTGTTCGACGACACGCTTCATCTCATTCAAACGGGGTGGACGGCCGAAATCACCGAGGGCGAAATGCTCGAAGCCGTAATCAACACCGAAAACATTACGGTCTATTTCCCCAAACAACGCTCCGTGGAAGGAGCCGTGTGCAAATGCGGTTCCGACGGATTGTGCCGTCACAAACTCATCGCCATACTCTCCTACCTGAGCAGACGGGAGCAAACGGCTTCGCTCGACGTGACGAGTGGGGTTTCCATCCTTACCGACGCGGCAACCGAGCTCATCGCCAATGCGCGCACCTTCGTTTTGCACCTGCTTCGTAAGGGGCTTGTACATGCCGGCGAAAACGAATCGGACACAGCGGCACAATACGCCATCCACTTCGAGACATGCGGCATCGGCAACCTTTCCAGGCTGTTTCGCTCTCTTTCCACCGATTTGGACAGGATGCGAATGAAGCACGTGGGCTTCAGCCGTCAGCAGACCTATGCCAATCTTTGCCGTCTGTACAACACGCTCCGCCTGCAAATCGCCAACCGGAACGACGCCGCAAAGCTGAAGATGCTCATCGAACCTTCGCGGTCGGAATACTATACCGTTCCTCTCGGTCACTTCACCGCATTGGGTTGCTATCCGTGGAGAACCCGTTCGGGATATGCCGGACTGACCGCTTTTTTCTTCCATACCGAAAAACAAACGGTATGTACTTATACCTCAGGCATGGCCGATTTCTACGAACAAACCGCACAACTGGCCAACATGGAGCACCTCACCAAGCTCTATCGAAGCGAAATATCATGGGTGGGCGGCTCTTCCCCCGCCACGCTTTCAAAGTCGACCTTCACTTTGCGCAACTTTAAGCTCAACAGCCAAAACCGCCTTTCGGCATCTTCACAAACGCAATGCGAATGTTCGGGAACAATCATAACCGGCGATGACCTCGAACAGCTTGCAAGTCTGCCCGCCTTCAAGAATGACAATGAACCGCGCGACGCCGCATCTCTTTACTTCGGCAAACGCACCCCGCCCGGCCTTCTGATAGTCTCCGCTTGCCGAATAGCCCGCATTGCCTACGACCGCACGCGGCAAGACCTCCGCCTGACGGCCGAAGATGCCGAAGGACAAACCACAGAGATGAGCATCCCGTATCATGATCTTTCGTCTTCCGGAATTGCCCGCATTGAAGAGTTTGCACGTCTCGGAAGCCAAGATTTGCGCAGTTTCATCTGCCTGCTTACTCCCGCATCGCTCCCCATGCCGATAGCCTTAGTCACCCAAACGGGAATACGCAATTTTTTCTTTGAATAAGCCTCACACCACTCACCATGCAGATAGAAACCATCTTTCGCGAACTGGAGCTCTTGCTCTCCGACATGGTCTTCGGCGGACTGTCGCACGTACAGCCCGTGACGATAGGCAAACTGGAAAACCTGAAAAAAGGACTGGACGACGCCGGCATGATCGAAGGCAGTCGGCGCATCGACAGGCTCATCAACCTGTTGCGCGACCATCAGGCAGGACATGCCGGCATGGAAGACGTGGCAGATGCTTTTTGTGCACTTGAATTCTACGAAAAACACTGCTCAAACACCATACGAGAAGCCAACGGAGTACCATAAAACCCACGTGCATACGTCCTCACGCATCGGCATTTTGTAAAATTCTTTCAACCTTCTTCGCAAGACCGAATTCGGAATCGGCCGGGATTTCGACCCTCTCCAAAGCCCCATGGGAAGCGGGTTTCCGAAATGCGTGCATTTGACGTCTGAAATGCGCCCACCTGACGTCTGAAATGCACGTGTTTCAGACGTCAAATGCACGCACTTGACGCGTGAATTGCACGCGATTCGGAAAACGAGGATAAACATGTAAAAAAAAGAGAACTCCGGAAACGAAATGAGGCAGAAGGAAAATCTCCCGAACAGACTGTTTCGGAAAGTTGGGGGCGAGTCTTCATTTTTATCGAATACTGTGTCATCGAAGCTGCCGTTTTGCCCACAACATTTGCCGGTAAGCCGATTCGTCAGAAATCCAATGCTCGTTGATGGGCATGATGAAGGCTTCTTTAGGACAGGTGAGCAGATTGTAGACAATATAGCTCGTGGTGGGCGGGCAGACATCGTCGTCGAAACCCCACATCATGCAAGTGGGCGCAGTGATGTAGCGGGCAAAGTTCACGACATCGTAATAGGCCAACGTGTGCAGCTTCGCAGGCGTATCGGCATGAGGATGACGATTGATGTGCGGATATCCTCCCGCGCGGCCGGCTTTGTAACCGGCCATGTCTGCCAATGCCGGGTAATTGGCGATGCAGGCCGTGACGCGCCTGTCCAATCCGGCAGTGACCAGCGCAAGTGCTCCTCCCTGACTCCCGCCTTGCACCACAACGTTCTTTCCATCCCATTCGGGCAGTGAAGTGAGCAAGTCGATACTGCGGATGCAGGCCAGATAGACACGCTTCATGTAATAAGTGTCGGGATGCTCCAGACCGTTGAACAAATAGCCGTTTTCTTTGCCGTTGAAAGCATTGCTGATTTCCTTGAATTGCTCGTCGCTCATCCGCGGGTTCAAACCATGTATTTCGATTTCGAGACGAATGAATCCCTCGTCCGTATAATAGCTGTGCCGCAGCGGTTCCCTGATGGTCTTGATGCCGGCTCCCGGCGGACAAAACACTACGGGACACTTTTCTTTCCGCCCCTTAGGATAAAACAGATGGCCGTAAACACATTGTCCCTGCCCATTGAGCGGCAGCCTGACAAGGTAGCAATCCATCTTGTCGGTAGAGTATTCGGGAAGCGGCTCCCGGGTATAGGAAAGCGGAAATGACTGCTGCTCCTTCATCGCCCGATCCCAGAACGTCCGGAAATCGGGAGGAAGTTGTGTGTACGGACGCAGTTTTTCCGGCGAAAACCCCACTTTGACATGATGTGCATACGTCCTTCCGTCAACAGTGACCGAAAGCCGACAGTCACGGAAACCCGGCTCATGCAACGTACCGACGGGAACCCGGGCTTTTCCGTTGAGCAGAAGCACCGTCCCTTGAGTGTCGGCCGGCAGTCGTTCGCCCCCCGTTTCGTAGTTCACCTCCAGATTGTGCAACGGAATTCCATGGCGGTAGAGTTGCACCTCCACCGCGGCCGTCTCGCCGGTACGATAAATCCGGTCGGCACGGTCGGACGGTAACCCACAGCAAGTCACTTCGATAAGGATAGTTTTCGGCTTTCAACATACAGGCCAGACAGCACAACAGGCCGATGAAAAGAGTCTTTTTTTGCATAATCATCACTTGTTTCATCTTTTACAATCAATTCAAAAACAAAAATAGAGAAATCTGGAATCGGAAAAAACACTTTTATTCCTTTCTTCCGTCAAATTTCGCAGCGCGATGGTTTCCACATAAAAGAAGAGGAGTAAAAGCTCTTCGCTATTACTCCTCCCGACTGTATATCAGCAATTGATGTAATACAGACTATTCTACCTCGCTATAATCGAGCACCGTCTTTTTATTGGCAAGGATACGGTCATACTCTTCACGAGATCCCACGATAATCTTCTCGAACTCTCTCAGACCCGTTCCCGCAGGAATCAGATGACCGCAGATGACGTTCTCCTTCATGCCTTCAAGTTTGTCAACCTTTCCGTTGATGGCGGCCTCGTTGAGCACTTTCGTGGTTTCCTGGAACGAAGCGGCCGACATGAAGCTCGACGTTTGCAACGCAGCACGTGTGATACCTTGCAGAATCTGGGTCGATGTGGCGGCCACGGCATCGCGCACTTCGACAAGGCGCAGGTCACGACGCTTCAGCATACTGTTTTCGTCACGCAATTTACGGGCCGTCACAATCTGTCCGGGTTGCAAGCTCTGCGAGTCTCCGGCATCGATTACCACTTTCTTGCCCCAAATACGGTCGTTTTCTTCCATGAACTCCAGCTTGTCCACCACCTGTTGTTCAAGGAAGCGGGTATCTCCGGGCTCTTCGATTTGCACCTTACGCATCATCTGGCGCACGATGATTTCGAAATGCTTATCATTGATCTTCACACCTTGCAGACGGTAAACGTCTTGTACTTCGTTCACAATATACTCTTGCACGGCTGTGGGACCTTTGATGGCGAGAATGTCGGCAGGAGTGATGGCTCCGTCGGAAAGCGGAGTTCCGGCACGCACATAGTCGTTTTCCTGTACCAGAATCTGTTTGGAAAGAGCAACGAGATACTTTTTCACTTCACCCGTTTTCGAAGTTACCACAATCTCGCGATTACCGCGTTTCACCTTACCCATGGTCACTTCACCGTCGATTTCAGAAACCACGGCGGGGTTGGACGGGTTGCGGGCCTCAAAGAGTTCGGTCACACGAGGCAGACCTCCCGTGATGTCACCCGCCTTACCTACGGCACGCGGGATCTTCACGATGACTTCCCCGGCTTTCACCTTCTGCCCGTTGTCTACGATAACGTGTCCGCCTACGGGAAGGTTGTAAGTGCGGATGAGATCGCCGCTTTCGGTCAGAATATGTACGGAAGGAACTTTCGTCTTATCTTTTGATTCGATGATGATGATTTCACGCAAGCCCGTAGCTTCATCGGATTCCACTTTGTAAGTGACGTTCTCCACCACGCCTTCGAAAGCAATCTTACCGGTGGCTTCGGTAATGATAACCGCATTGAACGGATCCCATTTGGCAATCATTTTGCCTTTTTCCACCAGATCGCCGTCGTTTACATAGAGCGTAGAACCATAAGGAACATTGTGCGTGGAGAGAACAATACCGGTAT